>JACIYK010000046.1 GCA_014359965.1 Candidatus Aminicenantota bacterium | reverse complement strand
TGTTTTCTTCCCGCCCGTAACAGTCACGCTGCCGCTGACAGTGCTGACCCGGACCGGCCCGCCGGCTTTTTCCACCCGGACATCGCCGCTAACCGACTTGCTATCTATTGAAGCCTGCTCGGGAACCCAGATAGTGTAATCCACGCTGACGTTGGAGTCGCTGCCAAACAATTTCCTGGATTCCGGGTACCTGGTTTCAATCTTGACCAGGCCGGGTTCAACCTTGACTTCAATTTTTACCCGGTCAGCGTTTTCCCTGGCCTTAGCTTCAGTAGATCCGGTAGCAAACTTCACCGCCTCGATCTTGACTTTTTCTTCTTTCCAGACCAGAAACTTGATGTCGCCGGAGACATTGCTGACCATGACTTTTCCATCCCTTGCCAGCTTTTCAGTTCTTTCGAATTTTTCTTCATACTTCTCCCTGGCGAGGAGAGGAAGGATTAGCAATAAGCCGAGCATCAGGACGAGGCTAAGCCTTAACCCGTTTGACTTTGACCATTCTCTCTTTCTCATTTTTATTTCTCCTTTCGTTTGATTCATTTGTTTATTTCTCTCTTATAATTTTTCCAGCCCCTGACCAGCTAATGATTTCTTGCTTTCCAACATGTTATTCAGAAAATTAGCTTTGGAATTATAGGCACTCAACAGGTACTCGCGGGCTTGCAAGTTAGTGGGTTGTTCGTCCACTGCCTGCTGGCAGAGCTCTATGGTCCGGTCTAGAAGGCTGAGGTTGGCCTGCAGGATTTCTACCATTTCCGGCGGTAACCCGTTTCCGGATTCTTCCACAGCCTGGGTCAGGGACTGGATGGCCTTACGGTAATAGAACTCAGCTTCCTGTATCTTCTGCAGGGCCGGATTCTCAAAAGCCGCCAGAACCCCAGGCTTTGGCTCTTGACGGAATTGCCGTCCCAAAAAGAAGGCCCCAGCCATCAGAGCCAGAAAAACCAGGCTGGCCAGTCCATACCTAAAAACCGGTGAAGGCAGCTGAAACCAACGGGGCTTTTTTTCTAAGGATTTTTCCGTCTCAACCGCGTCCCTCCCGCTTTGCAGCTGTGGAATGATTTCAGCCTCGAGTTGGCTTTTTAGCTTTTCCCAGACTTCTTTTGAGGGTTCCATTTCACCCACCGGCACAACTGTGTCTTTTATGGCCTTCAAATCCTCATATAGTTCCCGACAATCACGGCAGCTATCAAGATGAGCCTGAAGCTGGAGGAGGTCTTGTTCCCTCAGTTCTCCGTCCAGGAGCTCATTTATCAAACGCTGGGCTTGATGGCATCTCATTGATTGCCTCCTTGCAGGAGTTTCTTCTTTTTAAGAATTTTTCTCAATTTCATCCGGGCCTTGAACAACTGGGACTTTGAAGTCCCGGGCTGACAGCCCAGCACAGCTGCAATCTCTTCGTGAGTTAGCCCGTCAACTTCATGGAGGAGAAAAACTGTCCTGAGCTTTTCCGGCAGCCTGGCCAGAGCTTCATTAACAGCCCGGGTCAGGTCATCTGGCCTGGAATCAAAGCTTTCATCAGCCTGACCCTCATCAACCGGGGCCAGAACTTCCAGCTTTTCTCCATAAGTTTTTTCCCGGCGCAGGTGGCTATAGCAGGTATTCAGAGCCACGCGGTAGACCCAGGCGGGGAAGAGTTCGGGCCGGTCAATGTCGTTTATGGCTGAAAAAATCTTCAGGAAGATGTCCTGGACGAGGTCTTCAGCTGTCTGGTGGTCCCGGGCTAAATTATAGGCCAGTCCGTAAACTTTCCTCTTGTATAAGGTGTAAAGCTTTTCAAAGGCATCCAGATTTCCGGACTGAGCTAGCTTTATGAGCTGGGCTAGCTCTGCCTGAGGCTGATTTTTCGTGGTTGATTCCAAGAGCTTTTCTCCTTTGCATTCGCTGGTCAGATTAGTTCCAAATATATTATCCGCCATGGCCATTCTTAAAACCAGCGAATAATTTATCAACACCATATTTAATACCTCGTAAATAAAGACAGACTACAGGACCAAATGGTTGCCAGAAATATTCACGCTGGGAACACAATATTTACTATACTAAACCCCTGGTTTCTGGCTCTAAAATTGACGACTGGAGAGGAAAGGAAAGAACCTGAAGTTTAATTAACCCGAAAATCGCGATCAAACTTTTCAGTCATCTGGCCTGTGCTCCACTTGGTTGTCTTCATTTTTTTAAACCATAAATTTTCATTTTGTACGATAGCATGCGCTCCGTGATGCCCAGAAGCCGGGCCGCTCGGCTCTTCACTCCGCCGCTTTTCTCCAGAGCCCATTTTATTTCCCTGACTTCCAGTTCGCGAATTTTATCCGGTAGAGGCCTGGAAAAATCTGCTGCAGCCTCCGTCAGTTCTTTTTCCGACCGGATTTCCAGAAAGACCGGAAGGTCATCACGGGTGATAAATTCGCCTTCAGTAAAAACCACAGCCCTTTCTATAGCATTCTCAAGTTCCCGCACGTTTCCTGGAAAATCATGTTTTATTAGCGCCTCCATGGCTTCTGCAGAAATTCCCCTGATATTCTTTTTCTCACGCCGGCTGTACTCTCTTATGAAATGGTCAACGAGAAGCGGAATATCTTCTTTCCTTTCACGCAGGGGCGGAACATCAATTCTGATGACATTAAGGCGGTAATAGAGGTCGGCCCGGAATTTTCCCTCGCTCACCAGCTTTTCCAGATTCTTATTGGTGGCGGCAATAATTCTGACGTCAGCTTTAAGAGGTTTGGAGGAGCCCAGGCGATAAAATTCCCGGTCTTGTAAAAAACGCAAAAGTTTAACCTGAACGGAAAGTGGCAAATCACCAATTTCATCCAGGAAAAGCGTTCCACCATCAGCTGCTTCAAACTTACCTATTTTCCTTTCCCGGGCATCAGTATAAGCCCCTTTTTCAGCACCGAACAACTCACTCTCTACCAGAGTTTCCGGGATAGAAGGAAGGTTAACAGCCAGGAATGGTCCCTGGCTGCGCTCTGAAGAGTAATGTATCAACCGGGCGATAAGGTCTTTTCCAGTCCCGGTCTCACCGGTTATTAAAACAGTGGCTTCGCTCCTGGCAGCCTTGCTCATCAACCTGACTACCTGTTCCATGGCCCGGGAGGCAAAAATGAAATTCTTAAAGCTGAATTTCTCTTCCAGTCGGTTTCGCAGCTCGTGGACTTCCCGCTTCAGGCGAAATCTTTCCCTTGCTCTCTCCAAAACAAGAAGAAAACGCTGAAAATCAATGGGCTTTACCACGTAATCGTAGGCCCCCTGTTTGATCGCTTCCACAGCCGTTTCAATGCTGGCAAACGCCGTGACCATGACAGGGGTAATCAGAGGATTTATTTTTCTTAGCTCTTTTACCAATTCCAGTCCAGATTGAGTCCCCAGTTTGTAATCAACCACGGCAATTTCTACCGGATGTTGACTGACAAGCTGAAGAGCATCCTGAATATTACTCGCTTCTACTACCTGGTAGCCTTCCTGCCTGAGGTTTTCCGAGATTAAAACTCTCTGCATCTCGTCATCTTCCACCACCAGGACAAAACCCCGACTTGTCTTTTTCTCTTTTATTTCAGGCATCCTGACCTCCAGGAATTTCTATGGTGAATATTGAGCCACCCTCTGGATGTTTTCTGAAATTAACTCTTCCGCCATGGGCTTCTACTATTTTTCGCACCAGGTAAAGACCCACGCCTAGGCCATTTTCCTTGCTGGTGACGAATGGCTCAAAAATTTTCTCTGCCCTTTCCTGCTCTAGACCGGGCCCCTGGTCAATTACCGAACAGACAGCTGTTTTCTTTATTAGCTCTAGCTGGACCAAAACTTTCTGCCCAGACAATGATACTTCCAGGGCATTTTTAAGCAGGTTGTGCACCGCCCGACCAAGCAAAAGGCGGTCAGCCTCCAGACCAATTTTTTTTGGTGCTCTGAGCTCAATTTCCACCTGGCGGGATTCAGCCAAACTATGCAGGCTGCTGATTTCTTCTTGCAGGAGTTCATTCAGGATTATGGGCTCTTTTTTTACGTTGAGCGGTTTGATAATTTCAGAAAAACGGTCGACCACTGCCGCAGCCTTATGAGCTTCAGCTTTTCCCTGGCTGACCAGTCGGGAAAATTCCGGCGGAGCCTTTTTCTCCAGCAATTCAAAGAGAAGCACCAGGCTGTTGAGCGGGTTTTTGATTTCGTGGGCCACACCGGCCGTGAAACCGGAAATTTCCTTAAACCTTTCCTTTTCTTCCGCCTGTCTTATGGCTTCTTCTGTAGCCCGCTGAAAACTCTGGTGCAAACGGTAAATGCCGGCAAAAATTATTAGGCCGGCTAAAGCTATTATGGTCAGGATCAAGTAAAAATTCTTTTGGGAGCGACTCAGAAGCTGATCAAGACCATATAGTGAATAACCTAAATAAAGCCGGTAAACCTGGTTGTTCTTGGTTTTAAAAGAGGAATAATGGTTGAAAACTGAACCTACCGGAGATTCAGTCACCCAGAATTCTGAGGCCGGGCGATTGCGCCTGGAGAATGGTAGATAGCCTTCAAAGCGGGAGTGCCAGTCAATGACTTTTTCATTTTCATCCAGCAGTGCCATAAAATAGACGTCTTCCAGCTGGGAGAATTTATCCAGCGCCCCTTCAGGTGAGCCTTTGGCTTCTATGTATTCTTTGATATTAGCTTTTAAAATTGCAGCCGTGGCCTGAAGCTGTTCTTTGGCCAGGCTTTCCACGCCATGCTGGATGGCCTGCCGGTTAAGGTATGACATAATTGTAAACAGCCCCACAACCAGAAAATATGGCAGCAAAAAAAAGACCCAAAGTTCTCTTTTACCCATTTTTTATATTTTAAGTTTATATTTTTCTCCTGCTTCCTTCAATCGGGAAAACGGAGGAACTATACTCAAACCCCAATTTCCGACCCCAAAACAGGCATACCGAGCCTGATGGAAATAAAAATAAAATTAATTAAACCGCGAAGCATCAATCAAACTTATCTGCCAATTTGAGCACGCATTAAACTTTTCAATAGCTAGACCAAATACTTCACCTTTCAACCATCGCTCCCCTAAAATAGACAAAATCGGATAGAGCTCGCCGATTTGTTTTTCACTTGCTTTATAAAATAGACTAAACAGTGAATATTCAAACAGTAGAAGGTAGCTACTTTTCCATCATACCTAATTCTCTCCCTTATTTTCCTATGGGCATAAGCTTTTCACTTCACAGGTCTTAAAAATCAGGCTACATAAGTTATCGAAATTAAAATGAATTACTCTTCGCCTCTCTATTTGCGACATGCCAGACAAAGCCTATTTTTCAGCGGTTCATGTCTTCCACTGTCGCACTGAGCCGGTCAAGGAAATCGGGGATGGCGGCAACCACCCGGGTCCAGTTAGGGATGTGAGGTGAATAGAGCGGGTCTTCCAGAAACTTCTGGCCGGCAATCTGCAGAGCCCGGGTAAAAGCTTCCGTCATCTGGCTCTCTTTGTGATAATCAAACACAAGGCCGTTTATTTCTGATTCGTCCTGAAATCGTTTGACGTAATCCTTGGCTGTGCGCTGGTAATTGACAATCAGGGCTCGAAGAGTACTTTCAGCCAGCACAATTCCCTCAACGGCCAGATTTCTGAAGATGGCCCTGGCAATATCTATGGACATTTTCATCAGACCGGTGCTGGGGTCTTCAGCTGATAGAGGTTGATGTTTGTGCTCATAAGTCTCCATGATTTCCGCCTGGCAGATTCGTCTCAGAGAAAAATTCCGGTAGACCTCGGCCAGAGTCTCAATTTCCAGGCCCCAGTCCGAAGGAATTCTGTTTATCCGGGCCAACTCAGTTACCATGGAAAATTCACCAGCCAGCGGATAGCGGAAACTATCCAGGTAGGTGAGGAAAGGCAGGTGACCATAAATCCTGATCAGGCTCCTGACGAGCGGAAAGACAAAAAGACGCGTCACCCGGCCATGCAGTCTGTCCGTCACCCGAGCATAATAACCCTTGCAAAAAGCATAATCAATATGAGGTGAAGCCACTGGATAACAGAGTCGGGCCAGCAATTCCCGGGAGTAATTTACAATATCACAGTCATGCAGAGCAATGATCCGACTTTCTTCGCGGGCCAGAATATACCCATAGGCCACCCAAGCTGACCTTCCCTTACCGTCGCCACCGGGCGAAAGGTCTGCCTCTTCCAGGATTTTATAAAGCTTGCCCATTTCAGGACCTGAGGCCCAGATAACCCGATGCCGCTGCGGTAAAATTGAAAATAGCTTTTTCGTCTTCTGAAAATCTTCTTCCTTATCAGTTCGGCCGAGCACCACTACAATTTCGTTTACATAATCTATGCTCTGTAGATGGTGGAGAATCCCCTTGAGAGCCGGCGAGTCAAGTTCTGCTGGAGTAACTGGCAAAACCAGAGCAATCGGCCGATGGCGGTTAAATTCCCTAAGCTCCTGTTCCATACGCTCAAGTTTCAGCTCTCCTAATCGATGAAAAGTGGGCACCACACCTGTTTGATGGAAGTCAGCCATGGTTACCTCCTTTTATAATATTTTCTTTCATTCTTTTTTTCGCTGATGGCTATTTGATGAATTTCCTGTGGTCAGAATTTCAGCCCGGCTTTTTTTCCACCTGGAAGCGGGAGAGAAAATATTCTAACGCCTCTGCCCACCCTTCAGGCCCAGGCTGTCTGGTTTTGTAAACATTTTTAACTCCTGAGGGCAGGTTTGCATGAGACCCGTCTGGTCTGGCCACCAGGACTGGATAATCTACGGCCTTAAGCATTGGCCAGTCATTGGCTGAGTCTCCTAGCCCGATGGTAATAATTCTACCGTATTTCAGCCGGTAGAGCTTTCGCAGCAGACGCACTGCTCGGCCTTTATCGTTATTGCCGGTCAGGTGGTAAAACCTGCCCCCCTCAATAATCTTGAGCCCGTACCTTTTTGCTTCCTTCTTTATTTCTGATAAGATCTTTTTTAATCCTCTAGCCAGGACAGACTTCTGGCCTTGTAATGAAAAGGACTTAACTTCTTGCTCCTTATTTAAATTAAAAGCCCATGGTTTTTTTCCTTTTTTCTCTAAATCTTTTTTCCCTTTATAAAATGGAACTTCAGCATATAAGGTATCAGCCTCTACCAAAAACGGTTCATCATACTCCCTGAGCCTGGCTAAAGCTGCTTCCCTTCTTTTTAGACCGGCAAAATAAGCTATTTGTTCTGTCGTTAAATCGCCAAACCCCACTAGATTCACCATAGTCTTTTTTCTTATAACCTCCAGATATTTTCTTAGCTTCTGGTAAGGAGTGCCGAGCTGAACAACTCGATATTTATCTCTTTTCTTGGTTTGCATTCCTAAAACCCCGAAAAAGGGGGGAAAATATCCTTCTGGTATAAAAATCGCACCGCCATTTTCTACAATAAATGGATGATTAAGCCGCAATCTTTTAGACACGATTTCGGTCTCAGCCCTGGTCTTGCTGGTGTTGAGAATGATGGGAATGCCTAGCCGGCGCAATTTTTTGAGCATCGGTCGGGCAGCCTGAAAACTATAGGTTTGGAAGTCGAGCAAAGTGGCATCAAGGTCCGTGAAGACAATCAATTGAAAAGACAAAAGAACATCTCCCTTGATTTATTTTTAATAGTAATTTTAAAACAATGCTCGCTGACTTTTCTTATTTTCGTTTTTATTTTCGTTTTTAATATAAAATGAATAGATAGGGCCTGTCAACACTCTTTTTGCCCTGATGTTACGATTAGTTTATTTCGTAACACTATTAACAGGAATCTGTCCCAGCTCTTTCCTTTTTGGCCTTTGCGCCTAAAGGTGGAAGGATGTCTATTAACTACTAAAGGTCTGAGAAATTTCCTTAAGGCCAACTATAGGACAATAAAGTTTTCAAACTTTTTAGGTTTCAGGCTAATAATTATTTTTCCGTCCCGACAAGACCCTATCCCAGGACAGGCACGACAAAACATACTGCCGACTATCTTAGCTAAAATTATTTTTGACACCTGCAAGGGAAAACAAGATAATTTACTTATGAGCTATTCAACTTCATTAAGGCCTTATACTCTGAAGCGGCTGGAAGAAATCGGTCAGGCTGACATCATCGTCGGCATCCCCTGCTTCAATAATGAAAAGACCATCGCCCACGTGATTCAGATGGTGACGCATGGACTTGATAAATATTACCAGAACAATCGCAACCTTATCTTCATCGCTGATGGCGGGTCAACTGACGATACGCGAGAAATAGCTAAAGAATTTCAGATCAAGCCTTGGCAGGAAAAACTGGTCTCCATCTATCGTGGCATCGGTGGAAAAGGCTCGGCTTTGCGCTCAGTATTTGAAGCAGCCTGCAAACTTAAAGTCAAGGCCTGTGCCGTAGTTGATGCTGACCTGCGCAGCATTACTTCAGACTGGGTATTTAACCTCTTGGACCCTGTCCTTGAGAAGAAGTATGATTTTGTTGCCCCGATTTATCAGCGACATAAGTACGACGGTACTATTACCAACAATATAGTTTACAACCTGACGCGAGCTCTCTACGGTAAAAGAATTCGCCAGCCTATCGGCGGCGACTTTGCTTTCAACCGGAAGGTTGCCGAGTTCTACATGAGCCAGGAAGTCTGGGAGACAGACGTGGCCCGGTTTGGCATTGATATCTGGATGACTACCAACGCTATCATTCAAGGCTTCAAAATCTGCCAGGCCAACCTAGGGGTGAAAATTCACGATGTCAAAGACCCATCCAAGCAACTGGGCCCGATGTTTCGCCAGGTGCTCTGGGTTTTATTCACGCTCATGGAGCAATATGAATCATACTGGAAAATCGTGAAAGGGAGCCAGCCGGTAGAAACGCTGGGCCAGATAGAGGCCAGAGAACCGGAACCGGTAGAAGTTACCCTGTCTGACCTGGTCTACCGCTTCAAAGTAGGTTTCAAGCAATTCTCACTTCTATGGAAAGAAATTTTTTCCGAGGAAGCCTATGCGGCGGTGGAATCTGCTTCCAGGCTGCCAGTCCAGGAATTTCGGCTGCCCGTTGAGGCCTGGGTAAAAATCCTGTACGAGCTGGCTGCCACCTTCCATGCCTGGCCCCGAAACAGATTCAAAATTATCGAGCTGGTAAGTCCGCTCTATTACGCCCGCATAGCTGATTTTGTCCGCAGCACCTGGGATATGAGTTCAGAGCAGGCCGAGCAGATAGTCGAACAACAGGCCCAGATTTTCGAGGACAACAAAGACTACCTGCTTAAGGTCTGGGAAGAGAAATCAAAAATTCCAGAAAATCACTCTGAGGAATGGGAGATTTATGATTAGTAAAAAGAGAAAAACGGGGGACACTATACTCAAATGCAGATTTATGGTTTTTAAAAAAGGCGAATTGTAATTTACAGCCACATTCAGAAATAACCTGACAGGCTTCCATCAAACCTATCTGCCAATTTGACTACAAACCAGATGGTTTAAAAGGCAGACTAAACATTTCATGCTTCATTTTTTATAACAGACCACAAAACAGGCGAGCAAAAATAGGTAAACAAGCAAAAATGATAGCGATGGAAAATACCAGCTTTTCGACTATGCCAGATTTTTTTCTATAAATTTAGAGAGCCTCTAATTTCCCTGGATTGGATTTATTTTCAAAGTTGCCCCACAAAGAAAATCGCAAATATACTCCTTTTTTCATGCAAAATGAGACAAAGAAAAAAATGGAAATATCCATTTTTTCAATTTGTCTTTTCTAACAGACGCAACTGCACGGGGCCGAGAAGCCCTGATTCAAGAGGTCCCTTAACGTTCACTTTTTGGGTTAGACGCGTTACCCGTTTTTCTCTTGGAAGTTTAGCATCACCGACCAGACGATTTGCCCAGAGGTTTACAATTTCAACCTTTAGCTCGTTTTTCCCAATTCGGATAAGACCAGTAACATCGTAACTATAAGGCGGTTTCCAGGCAATCCCCAGTGGTATTCCGTTCAAAGTGACATCAGCGACATTGCGAACTTTTCCCAGGTCCAACTCAAGGCGATGACTATCTACCACCATGGAAGCTGGAACCTCGAATTCTTTCACATAAGTCGCGGTACCAGAGAAATATTTGATCCTCTCATCTTGGACCTCAGTCCAGGAAACAAGTTTTTCAAAAACATACGAAGATGGCGCCCCAAGGTTTGGGGGAAAACGAACTTCCCAGGGGCCTGTTATTTCGAGTGAGGCTACTGTCCTGACAATTGGTTCCGGCGCAGGAGACGGGGCAACTTCAGGTCCAACTCCGGAAAAGACGACAAAAACCGAGCCGGCAGGTGGCAATCGCAATCTTAATTTTGTTCCACCGGCGACATACGTATAATGGTTGCAGGGTTCAATTTTACCAGTGTCTGGATACCAGAATTGCGGCAGTCGTTTGGGGACGCGGAAGGTGCAATCAGCCTCAGCTTCCTCCATTTTCGCGTTTCTGATAAAGTAGATGTCAGCATTGGGAGTCCGTCTGTGAATATAGTCAAGTTCCGCCTTATTACCTAGACTAGTATAGGTAAAATCGGGACCTATACCTAACTGTTGAAGGATTTCCCTAACACGCTTGCGGTCAGCAATTATTCTACCCTTGCCGTATCGACGATCGGCAGTCTTTTCAACCTTGCCAGGTCCCCACATCCGCTCCGCAATAGCCTGAACCCGTTTGTCACAATTTGGATAATCGGCAAGGGTGACATCTCGCAAGGGCTTTGGACCAAGAAGTATTGCACCTTCCCAAACCAGTTTTTCAAGTTTCTTAAGGACAGGCAGGGGGATGTCTGAGCGCTCCGGTAAAACAATGATAGAGTAGCTTACCCCATGGGGCAAGACCAGCCGGCCATCCCTGAATTCCATCATATTAATAATCACATCTGAATTAACAACATCATAATCATATCCAAGTCCCAACACATCAACAGGTGCCGGATTAGGTCTCCCGCAGTGGGCACAGGTAGAACCGAAATCCAGCCGCTTTGAATCTGGCCCAATACACCGAGTAGCCACTACGTTTGGTGCATCATCTCCATAGTAGAAGCAAACATCAGCTACAGGTAATCCCAATTGCAACAAATAGCAACAACGAGAGAAATAAGAAAGCATCGGTGCGGACTTTTGCCACCAGGTGGTATTTACGTTGAAATGTTCACCAGCGTGATATATATGCCCAGGCAGACCACCCTCAGGTGGCGTGTGGGCAAAAGTGTGAAAGGTAATGCGATTCAAACCAGCACAAAAGGCGGTATCTGCCAAGCGTTTGTATTCTAGAGGTCCGTCCTGCCAATGCCGCCAACCGGTAAATGATTCTGCATCCACAATCTGTCTGCCATAAATATGTGCCGCGGATGCCGCTTCTTTCACAATCCAGAACCGTGAGCCGTTCCAGAATTCGCCGCGCGGAACATCAACTACACCGCAGGCACGGAGTGGCTCGGCACGCGGATAACCACCATGACCCGCCTCTGCCACCAGTTGCATCCCATATCTGTTCAGAAATTCAGTGCCACTGCCATAGTGACCTTCAATCCATAACTCGCTGACAGTCTTGTTATAATCGTGCTTAAAACGAGTGTTAATCTGCGGGTCAGCAAATTTCTTGCCTTTCAGAATAGGCAAATAGGGGATCGGGTCATAGCCACGCCTTTTGCGGAATTCATCCACAAATGAATCAGTCCAGTCAGTTTGATTATCAACTTCTACACTGTCAAGTTCCATGTAGTGTAAGGCATCTAGGCTGGGACGAATTTTAAGGATCTGGTTAATAATATACTGAAAATGAGTCCTAATAGCATTACCATCAAGATGATCAATGAGCAGTCCATCCGAGTTTGGACTTGGCACCATAAGCTTCTCGCCAGTGTTGCTCGTAATGAACCGCGCGATTACCCATGACCCGGGCGGGACGTCCCAGACGAGTCGTCCGTCACCATCCATCTTGTCACTGAGGTTAATGATCTCGGAGACATCTCGTATGGTATTGTCTGGCGTCTGGGGAAAAGCTAGCACTGCAATCTCTTTATAGTAAAGGGGCAAGCCGTTGGCATCTTTGGGGGCGTTGCAAGTCGGGAAAGGCAATACCTGAGACAATTTGGCCGGACCGCTGACATTTATTTCACTTACATAAAGCCCTTTCATTGCCTCGCGCGGTTGAACCCAACTGCCACCTGCGTTCCAGCTGCTGGAAGCAACAATGCCCAGGTGTAATCCCAGACGGTCTGCCTCATTGATGGCATGATTGATGGCTTTTAGCGATTCAGAGCTAAGGAAAGCTGGACCTGCCGGAATGGGTTCTTCAGGATTTGGACGATAAACGCCAATATCCCAGATTTCTGCACCGGACATTCCCTTTGCCTTCATCTCTTCAAGTTCATAGGTTATTCTTTCAAGGTTAACATAGCCGTTCATCCACGACCATAAGGCACCAGGTCTTGCTTTCAGAGGCGGTTCTTTAAATAATTCCGCATTTGGCTCACGCTCTGAAAGTGGAATAGCATGTTCAATGATAAACTCAACGAGTTCCTGGCATTGAAAAAATCCCTTCCAGAGGTTGTGTCCCTGTCCAGGAACAATTCGTAAGCGCATAGAACCGCCAAGCTCACGGTAACGGCTGGCCAGCAAGGCAGAATTATCTGACAAAGGCACCAGTTCATCCTTTTCACCGTGAATATGAAAAATGGGGATTTTCGCTCTTGCCAACGAGGCAAGCCGGTCAATCGGGTTGTGGTTTGCTAATTCTTTGCCAAGTTGCTCCGCACTCATCCCATAAGCGGTACATGCTTTATCAAGGCCCGGATAACTCCGGAGGTTGCAGGCAGGGTAAATGCCGGCAATACAAGACACCGAATCTGGATGTTCCACTGCCCAGTTATAAAGCATAAGCCCACCCCGACTGCGCGCTAGCAGGCAAGGTTTGCGGCTGAAACCGCGCCTCTCTACCAATTCGCGATAAAGAGCAGAAAAACCTGCGCGTCCCTGAGGGCTGCCATACGACTCGCCCACATCAATACCGGCGATGGCAATCCCTGCGGCAAGAAAACGTTCGAACATCCAGCGCTCATTTTTATCGGGCAGGTTGTTCAAGGTAGGAGCATACCATACCCACGGTATTGGCCGGTTGGAATAACGATTTTCAATTGCCGGCAGGATGACAAACGCTGTATGACCATCAATTTCAAAGACCTGTCCTGGCAAAGGCAATTGTTTTATTGGCTTTCTCTGTTCAGCACTACAAAGCTGATACAAAATCCAAATAGCCGATAAAATTACCAGGGCAGTGCAGATTCTTTTCGTAAAAGACCTGCAGTTGGAAGATATTTGATGCAAAAATATTTTCATAAGGAAAACCTCTTTAAAAAAATTAAAGATTCATGCCATCCAGAAACTCGATTTTGATTTCAGCGACAGTTTTGACTATCAACACTAAAGTTTGAGCACAGCTTAAACAACAATAGCTACAACTGGAGGTAATTCCTTTCCAGAGCGCCGCCTGAATGAGATTAATGGGTTCACTCTCATGCTCCTTGATATATTCGCATTTCTTCTCCTCGATTATCTGGCGAGCAGCATTACGATGGTCTTTATGGCTTGAATTAAGAAACCATCTCATCTAGTGGCTCCATCTTAATTATTTGTCATGACTCCAAGTTTATCGGACCTGAAAGGAATTTTGAAAGGCAATGAAACAATCTCTGAAGCCAGCCGTATTTGCTGGCACTGCCATTGCTTGCCTGAAAAGAGGAAATCAAACATAAGGGAGACAACAGTGGCTCTCATCTGATATTTTTTTATTTTCATAATTTGTTGCATTTATCTCAAGGTAT
>JACIYK010000045.1 GCA_014359965.1 Candidatus Aminicenantota bacterium | reverse complement strand
ATCGCTGTTCTCGGTCAGAGAAGAACGGGGACCACTCCCTTCGAAGAAATTGTGGCAGAGTTAAACCAGAGGAATATTACTGGAGTGAGCTTAGAAAAGCTTCAGGCCAGCGAAAAGCCGGCCTCACCGGAAAAATCCTCTGTCCGTTTATTTTTCCTGAGCATCTTGCACCTGAGAGAAATTACTGAAAGAAATCAGGAAAACGAAAAAGTCAGGTTGAACACCTCCCGGCGTTTGATTCAGTCCATTTTTAACCACATGGTAGACAACGAATCGTTCCTCATTGGTCTGACCAACATCAAAAATTACGACGAATACACTCTTAACCATTCAGTTAACGTCAGCCTGTTGGCCGTAGCTTTAGGCCGGAGGCTGGGTCTCTCCAGAGCTGAACTGGTGGACCTGGGCCTGGCTGCTTTCTTCCATGACCTGGGTAAAACCGAAACACCGCTGGAAATACTCAATAAACCGGGTCAGCTGAACGAAGAAGAAAGGAAAATTATGGAATTACATCCACATCAGGGCGCAGAAAAGCTCCTTCGTCTGAAAGAATTCAGAAGATTACCCATAAGTGCTATCCATGTGGCCATGGAACATCATATCAAAGAAGATATGACCGGCTATCCCAGGTTCAAAATGAAAAATGACCTCAACCTCTATAGCCGAATCGTCAAGGTTTGCGACTTCTTTGATGCCATCACTACCAAAAGAGTTTATCGGAAAAAAGCCTTCACCAGAAGCGAAGCTTTGAGTTTGATGCTGGAACATATAGGAACAGAATTCAACCCGGTCATCCTGAAGGCTTTTGTCCAGATGATGGGCGTGTTTCCTATAGGCACTCTAGTCCTGCTCAACACCGGAGAAATAGGACTAGTGGTGGAAAACAACCAGGAACTGCGTTTTCTCCTTAGACCAAAAGTAAAAATAATAGTAGACAGCCAAGGCCAGAAAGTGGACGGTGAAGTGGTGGACCTTACAGAAATAGATGCGGAAACAAAAAAGTTCAAGCGGACAATTGTCAAAGAGATAAATCCAGAGCAATATGGACTTAATCCAGCCGATTATTTCCTGGCCCAGGCAACAGATTGAATAAAA
The DNA here is from genome assembly GCA_014359965.1 of Candidatus Aminicenantota bacterium. Lineage (GTDB taxonomy): Bacteria > Acidobacteriota > Aminicenantia > Aminicenantales > Saccharicenantaceae > Saccharicenans. The sequence goes on along the minus strand of JACIYK010000045.1, from coordinate 12,965 downwards.
ATAAATAAAAAAAATGAGCTTTTTAAACAACTATTTAAGCCCTGGAGAAATAAAAAGCCATGATTTACCCACCTTTTGATTTAAAAGTTGAATACCTCAAAGAACCAGAAGTCATTGATTTTCCCCGGCCAAGATTTTCGTGGAAATTAAAAAGCCACTGGCGTGGGGATAGCCAGACCGCTTATCAGATAATTGTATCTTCTGAAAAAGAGATCTGCGAAAAAGAAATAGGAGATTTCTGGGATAGCGGAAAGGTTCACGGAAACAGTTCCATTCATATTCCCTACCTGGGTGAAGAACTGCTCAGCTGTCAGGTTTACTACTGGCGCGTCCGCTGGTGGAACGAGCAGGACCAGCCTAGCCCCTTCAGTGAAATAGCAACTTTTAAAACGGGTTTTATGGGAACTTCTAAATTTAAAGCTAACTGGATCAGCCTGCCCGAACCAGAATATTTTCTGGCAGAAAAGACTGTTCTTCTGGGGGAAGAAGAACCGGAAAACGTCCATTACAAAGCTATCTACCTGAGAAAAGAATTCCGAGGGCGGGGCCGCGCCAGCCGGGCTACTATCTACATCTGCGGGCTGGGACATTATGTGCTTTTCCTTAATGGGCAGAGAATTGGAGAGAAAGTCCTAGACCCGGCCTGGTCAGACTATCATCAAGTCGCTTATTATTCAGCCTATGAAGTAGCAGAACTCATTCAGGAAAAAAACGCTATCGGCGTTATCTTGGGCAATGGTCGTTACTTAAAAAAATACGGCTACGACCAACCCCGGCTGGCTCTGCGAATGGAAATATATTACGAAAACGGCGGTTTTGAAATAATTTCAACTGATGAAAGCTGGAGAGCCAGCCACGGTGCCATCCAGGAAAACGGACTTTATTACGGCGAAGATTACGATGCTCGCTTGGAAATGCTAGGCTGGAACCTTCCGGACTTTGAGGATAGCAACTGGAAAAAGGCCATAGTTCTGAACGGTGGCCCGACGATCCTGGCTGGCCAGAACCTTCCGCCGGTAGGTGTTACAGAAATAATAAAGCCCATAAAAATAAGTCAACTGGCCACGGATAAATATCTTTTTGATTTCGGTCAGAACATCTCAGGCTGGGCCAAGCTCACTGTTAGAGGGCAGACCGGCACTACAGTGGTCTTACGCTACGGCGAATTAATTGACCAGAACGGCCAGCTGAACAACGCCACCAACGACCGGGCCAGAGCGACAGACACCTGTGTTTTAAAAGGAGAGAAACTAGAAACATACGAACCTTCCTTTACCTACCATGGTTTCAGGTACGTGGAAGTAAGCGGTCTGCCTGAACCCCCGGATGAAAACACGCTGCAGGCCTGCTTTGTTCATCTAAAGGCCGAAAAAGCTGGTGATTTTGAATGCTCAGAGCCCCTGCTTAATAAAATTCATCAGACGGTAGTCAGGACTCAGCGGGCTAATCTTATGAGCATACCAACTGATTGTCCTCAGCGAGATGAAAGACACGGCTGGTTGGCCGATGCCTGGGTTACAGCCGAGGCTTACTCCTTTAACTTCGACCTAGCTGCTTTTTACCAGCATTTTCTCAACCTCATCCGTCAGGCTCAAATGGAAGACGGCAGCCTGCCGGATTTCGTCCCGCCTTACAATAAAAAAACATATCCAGCAGACCCAGCCTGGGGTTCAGCTTACCTGCAAATTTGCTGGCATATGTATCAATTCTATGGCGACCGCGATGTACTGCGGAAGCATTTTCTGAGTCTGAAAAAGTATGTTGATTTTTTACGGAAAAAGTCCACCAGAAACTTACAGCTGAGCAGTGGGAAATACGGAGATTGGTGCCAGCCAGGAGCGATGGTACCCAAAAAGACGCCTCTGGAACTGGTCACCAGCTCCTTTTATTATCACGACGTGCAGCTATTCTCGGAAATCTGTCAGCTCGTCGGCCGGCAAGAGGAAGCCCAGGAGTACCGGGAACTGGCTAAACAAATCAAAAATGCTTTTAACCAGTACTTCCTTGAAGAAAACCAATACAAAGCCCTGCGCCAGAGCCTAGTAGACCGGTTTCCTGACCAGACCGCCAACCTGCTGCCCCTGGCTTTTGACCTGGTTCCGGAGCAGGCCAGGGAAAAAGTCTGGAAGAGTTTATGTTATTCCATCGAAATCATCCATGACCGACACCTAGATACAGGAATTCTGGGAACTCGTTACCTCTTTGAAGTGCTGGATAAATTCAACCGCTCTGACCTGGCTCTGGATATTATTATGCAGGAAAGTTATCCGGGCTGGGGCTACATGATTAAAGAAGGAGCAACTACCCTCTGGGAAAGATGGGAAAAACTTACCGGGCGAGGCATGAACTCACATAACCACGTCATGTTTGGTAGCGTTGAGGCCTGGTTCTACAAAACTTTGGCCGGGCTGGCACTGATTGAACCTGGCTGGCAGACTTTTCGGGTTAAACCTTATGCTGAAGGAAAAGTTAGTTGGGCCAGAGCAGAATATGAAACACCATTTGGTAAGGCAGCTGTTTCCTGGAAAAAAGGACAGGATGAATATCAGCTCAAGTTAAGCGTCCCCATGGGAAGCAGAGCCAAGGTTTATTTTCCCAGGTTGTGGGACGAAGTGATTATTAAAGAATCGCAGATTTTGCTCTGGGACGGCCAGAATTTTCTGCTACCAGAAAACAGGTCGGAAATAACTCTGGCCGATAAAGAAAAAGAACTGGTTTTCTGGGTTGGTTCAGGAGATTATCACTTTCTGATGAAACCAACGTGAGTTAAGACTTAAGAAATTTTTTAAAAGTCCTGGCTACCTGAGCGTAGGCTTCAATGGTTCTTTTTATTTCCTCCTGGGTATGAGCTGTAGATAAGCAGCCACCGCCATGAACTACATGCACCTCTTGCAGTAAGAGAGCCAGTTTAAGAACCTCCTCCCTGAGAAAGACGTCCGAGCGGTCCGGATTCCAGACATCTTCTGGATATTTGTAGTCAAACTCTTTTTTCGGGAAATTAACCATGAAAAACGAGCTGAAACCGACCACTTCATTTGGCCGCCCAGTGCAGACCACTCTTATACCTTCTGCTTGAAAAGATTTTTCGATTCCCCGACGCAACTCCTCGGCCAGCTGGCCAATGCGAGGATAAACCTTCTCTTCGTTTTTTTCTAAATAATCAATCATCACCAGGCCAGCTCGCAGGTACTCTTCGTGGGCTGAGAAAGTGCCACCTTCAAAAAGAACCCGCCCTTCCTTTCCCGCTTTTTCGCAGGCTTCCATAATCTTACGTCGGCCAACTACTGCTGCTACCGCCTGCCCCCCGCCTATTAACTTACCAAAAAGCGAGAGGTCCGGCGAAATGCCGTAAAGTTTCTGCAGGCCCGTGGCCGCAAAACGGAAACCGGAAATAATTTCATCAAAAATCAGCACCACACCATAACGGTCACAAAGGTCTCGGGCAGTTTCTAAATATTCCCTGGAACTGAACAGAAAACCACCCACCCCGATAAAAGGTTCCAAAATGAAACAGGCCAGCTTCGAGCCGTACTTTTTAAATCTATCTACCAGCTGTTCGGTATCGTTGAACCTGGTAATGATAATTTTCTGGCTAAATTCTTCTGGCAAACCGGCTGAATCCGGCAGGCTAAAGCCCCGGCCAGGATGGTATTTAACCCCTTTTAAAAGATATGGAGAGGAACCGTGCCAGCCACCGCCAACTTTAAGGATAAAGTCCCGGCCTGTATAACCCATGGCTAACATCACCGCGAAGGTGCTGGCCAGAGTGCCAGAGGTAGTAAACCTGATTTTTAGCCCAGTTTTTTCCAGGCGGCTGATAATTTTTTCTGCCAGCTCCAGCTGAGTCGAACCTTCAAACCCGGTATGAAGGGCACCCTGTTTGACATAGGGCAGCAATTTCCTTCTTACGAGTTCCGGGTTATGGCCGAGGATGTTAGCATAATGACCCTGCCAGTAATCAATATAACGATTTCCATCAGCATCTTCGACTGTGCTACCGCTGGCTGAAGTCAGGAAAAAAGGGTAAGGTTTCCATAGTCTGAGAGAATGGCTGCCACCTCTGACCATATAACGCGAGGCCCGCTGAAAAAGCGCACAACTTTTCCTGGTTTTCTTTCGATATTCTTCTTCTAAAAAAGAAAACAATCTTTTCATTCTTTTCATTTTACAAAATCTCTTCTTTAGCGTATTATAAAAGAGAAATTTAAACCCAATCTCTTGCCGATGTCAATGAAAAGCGGGAAAGAAGTGGAGATGGAACTTGAAATTTTCCCTAATTTATACTAAACTTATAGGAAATATAGGATTTTTTAAAATAAAAAAAAGGAGATAAAAAATGGTTTTGCTAAACCAAGAAGTCCGAGACTTCACCCAGAAAAAATTTGAGGCTGAGCTGATCAACCCGGTCAACTTGGTCTTTTTTATGAAAGAAAAAAGCCCGCTGATTGTGCCGGGTCAATCTGCAGAGGAAGAATGCACCTACTGCCCGGAAACAAAGCAACTGCTGGAGGAGCTTTCCAGTTTGTCCGATAAAATCAACCTGACAGTGTATGACATAGACAAAGAGCCGGCTCGAGCAGCCGAGTTCCAGATAGACAAAGTCCCGGCCATCGTGGTCATGGGTGAGAAAGATTTTGGTATCAGGTTCTTCGGCATACCTTCTGGCTACGAATTTATGAGCTTGCTAGAAGCCATGGTAGATGTCAGCCGGGGAGAAACAGAACTTAAGGAACAAACCAAAGAAGCCCTGAAAAGTCTGGACAAAGAGGTCAATATCCAGGTTTTTGTCACCCCTACCTGCCCCTACTGTCCAATGGCCGTTCGCCTGGCTCATCAGATGTCCCTGGAATCAACCAAGGTTAAGGGTGCCATGGTAGAAGCTGGCGAGTTTCCGGACCTGGCTCAAAAATATGAAGTTTACGGAGTTCCCAAGACCATCTTCAATGACAGCGTTTCCCTTGAAGGAGCTGTGCCGGAAGAAATGTTCCTGGAACATCTGCTGAAAGCAGCCGGGGTCAAGAACTGAACCGAGACACGGTCGTTTAAGCTAATCAATTAAATTTCAACAATTTAACAAGTTTTTTGTTCTGTTTAAATTGACAGCTGAAGCTCTGATGTTATAATAATCAGAGTAATGACGCTGTTTAAAAAAGGTAAACGCCGGAAAAAAGTTATCGTAGTTGGCCTGGATGGTGTCCCCCATTCCATGCTGCTTGACCTGGCCAAAAGCGGGGTCATGAGCACGGTTGGCCGCCTGATTGATTCAGGTAAGCTCCACCGGATGAAAGCCAGCCTGCCGGAAATTTCTGCGGTTTCCTGGACCAACTTTATGACCGGTACCAACCCTGGAACTCACGGCATCTTTGGTTTTACCGACTTTAAACCCGGTTCCTACGAACTGAGAATCCCTAATTTCCTAGATGTTAAGGTGGACACCCTCTGGGATACCCTTGGCCACAAAGGTCTAAAAAGTATTGTCATCAACCAGCCTTCCACCTACCCGGCGCGCCGGATAAACGGGGTGATGATTTCTGGCTTCGTGGCTCTGGACCTCAGCCGTTCGGTTTTTCCCCAAAGTTATTTTCCCGAGCTGGAAAAAATGGGCTACCAGATTGATGTGGACACAGCCAAGGTCGTAGATAACCCTTCCCTGCTCTGGCAAGAACTGGCTAAAAGCCTAGCCAGTCATCAAAAGGCACTGAATTACTTCTGGGAGCAGGACTGGGATTTTTTTGAATTCGTTATCACTGGCACCGACCGCCTTCATCATTTTCTCTGGTCTGCCTACGAAGATAAATCTCATCCTTACCACCAGGCTTTTCTGGATTTTTACCAGCAGATTGACCGAATAATCTTAAAAATCCTTAACTCCATGAAAAAAATGGACGAGGAAGAAGATTTCTTTTTCCTCCTTTCTGACCATGGATTTACCGGTATCGTGCAGGAAGTTTATCTTAATGCCTGGCTTAAAAAGGAAGGTTACTTATCATTTACTACGCCCAACCCTCGTTCTCTGCAGGACATTTCCTCCAAAACCGTAGCTTTTGCTCTTGACCCCAGCCGTATCTACCTCAACCTGGAAAAAAAATTCCCCAAGGGCCGGATCAAAAAAGAAGACAAAAAGGAACTCAAAAAAGAAATTGCCGAAAAATTAATGAAGCTGGAATACAAGGGTAAAAAGGTCATTCGTCATGTTTTTAAAGCTGAAGAAATTTACAAAGGCAAATACACTTCAAAAGGGCCAGACCTGGTAGCGGTTTCCGAACCAGGTTTTGACCTGAAAGGCTCCATCAAGAAAGAGGAAATTTTCGGCCGCAGCTACCTGCAGGGTATGCACACCTGGGACGATGCTTTCTTCTGGGCAGCCGAAGATTACGGAGATGAGCTGGCTATTGACCAGCTGGCCAGCATAATCCTGAAAAAACTTAAATGAATTGCACGACAAATCCTGAGCCATTAATATCTTCCTTTTTGTCTTCAAAAAAAATTTGTTTTCATTCAGGTCTTTATGTCTTTTTAGGCCTATTTATTCTGATTTCTTCGCCCGCCGAAGCTTACATCGGTCCCGGTGCTGGCTTTGCCTTTCTTTCTTCTTTCCTCGTTTTTTTTCTGACCTTTTTTCTGGCTCTGTTTTCACTTATTTCCTGGCCTTTCCGTCTGTTGCTACGGCTTCTACGTGGACAAAAAGCTTACCAGCACAGTCAGGTTGACCGGGTCATTATCCTTGGTTTTGACGGCATGGACCCGGAACTAGCCAAAAAGTTCATGGCTGAAGGCAAACTCCCTCACCTCGCCCGCTTGAAAAAAGAAGGAACCTTCAGCCAACTTCAGACCACCACTCCGGCTATTTCACCGGTGGCCTGGTCTTCTTTTATGACCGGAGTAAACCCATCCAAGCACAACATCTTTGACTTTCTCAGCCGCAACCCAAAAACATACCTTCCGGACCTTTCTTCAGCCAGGATTGGTCCGCCCAGGAAATACCTGAACCTGGGAAAGTACCGCGTGCCCTTAAGCCGGCCGGAGATGCGTCTTCTGCGTAAAAGCCAGCCTTTCTGGAAACTTCTCGGACAGCAGGGAATATTCTCCACAGTCCTGCGTGTGCCCATCACTTTTCCCCCAGAAAAGTTTTTTGGACACCTTCTTTCCGGTATGTGTCTTCCTGACCTGAAGGGAAGCCAGGGCACTTTTATCTTTTACACCACCAACCCGGAGCGAATTCAGAAAAAAGAAGGCGGCGAAAGCATCCTAGTGAAAAGAGAAGGAAACATTATAAGAACATTTATCGCCGGGCCAGAAAATTCCTTTCTAAAAAAACCAGAAGAAATAAAAATCCCCCTGACCATCAGATTCGGTTCTCAACTGGACCAGGTGGAAATTGAAGTATCCGGCCAGAAATTTATCTTAGAAAAGAACAGGTTTTCTCCCTGGGTCAGGTTAACTTTCCCAGCCGGCCTTGGTTTCAAAGTCTATGGACTGACCAAGTTTTATCTTCTGAGTACAACTCCCCATTTTGAACTTTACTTAACTCCACTTAACATAGACCCGGGAAAACCGGCTTTGCCTATTTCACATCCTTTTATCTACTCCACTTACCTCTCCAAACTCCTGGGAAATTTTGTGACTCTGGGAGAAGCCAACGATACCTGGGCTTTAAATGAGGGCGTTCTGCCTGAGGAAGCCTTTCTGGAACTGGCTTATTCCTTCCATCAGGACTGGGAGAAGATGCTTTTTAACGCCCTGAAAAAAACCAGACGCGGGCTGGTCACCTGTGTTTTTGAAACCACAGACAGCATCCAACACATGTTCTGGCGCTACCTGGACCGCACCCATCCAGCCTTTAAAGCCACCGGAAAAATGGTTAATGGCCATAAAGTAATTGAAGACTTATACCGCCGGATGGATGACCTAGTAGGTCGAGTGATGAACCAGATGTCTCCGCGTGACGCCTTGATAATTATGTCTGACCACGGCTTTAAGCCTTTCCGCCGCGGGGTCAATCTTAACTCCTGGCTCTATCTTAATGGCTACCTGGCCCTTAAAGAAGATGCCTCCGAAAGCGAAGAATGGTTTAAACAGGTTGATTGGAGCCGCACGAGAGCGTACGGCTTGGGCCTAGCTGGCATCTACCTCAACCTTAAAGGCCGGGAAGCTCAGGGCATTGTAGAACCAGGCCAAGAAGCACAGGCCTTAAAAGATGAACTGATTGCCAAACTCTCAGGGCTTAAAGACCCGGAGACAAACCAGGTGGCCATAAACCGGATTATAGATACAGCCAAGATTTACCACGGCCCTTACCTTGAGCAGGCACCAGACTTGATCGTGGCCTACAACGCCGGTTACCGCGTATCCTGGGATTCAGTCACCGGAAAAATAAACCGCACACTGTTTGAAGACAACAGAAAAGCTTGGAGTGCTGACCACTGCCTTGACCCCAACCTGGTACCTGGTGTATTTTTCACTAACCTGAAGCTAAATACCTCAAATCCGTCTATAATGGATATTGCACCAACAGTTCTGGAACTTTTTGGCCTGGAAAAACCAGCCTACCTGGATGGCCAGACCTTATTAAAAACAGAAACTGGTCCAAGGCCGGAGGGTAAAAATGCTAAAAGAAAAAAAAGATGAGGCCCTGGACAGAAGAGAATTTCTGAAACTTCTTCTTGGAACCTCTGCTGGCCTGATTCTCAGTCCGGGACAGGCAGTCTTGAGAACAAAAGGTACCAGGGATACTGGAATTAAAGTTATTGTCTTAGGTTTTGATGGTATGGACCCGGTCATCACTCGGGCGCTCATGGATCAAGGACAGCTGCCAGCTTTCCGGGCTCTGGCCAGCGCCGGAAGCTTCCAGCCTCTTGGTTCCAGCATCCCACCACAGAGTCCGGTAGCCTGGGCAAATTTTATAACTGGGACAAATCCTGGCGGTCACGCTATCTTTGATTTTGTCCACCGCAATCCGGAAAACTACCTTCCGGTTTTTTCTGCTTCAGAAAGCATTCCGGGCCGCCGGAACCTTAAGCTCGGCCGTCTGCTTTTGCCGCTGTCAAGTGGGAAAATCAGGAATCTGAGAAAAGGTCGGGCTTTCTGGCAGATACTTGAAGATTACGACATACCAGCCACTATCTTTAAAATACCCTCCAACTACCCACCAGTTAAGACCAAACAGAAAACCCTGTCCGGCATGGGCACACCTGACCTAAAAGGTTACTACGGTCTTTTTAACTATTACACGAACGAATACAAAGCCATTACTGAAGAATACGGCGGCGGCGGAAGAGTACATGATGTTTATGTCATCGGCAACCGGGTAGAAGCAAGAATACCAGGGCCAAACAACCCCTTTAGGGTCGGACACCCTGAAACTTACGTAGATTTCAAAGTTTTTATAGACCCGGTTAACCCAGTAGCTAAAATTGTCTACCAGAACCAAGAATTTATTCTACGGGAAAAAGAATGGAGCAGCTGGAAAAAGATAACATTTGAGTTCATCCCCGGACAGAGCGTCACGGGTATCTGCCTCTTCTACCTAAAAGAAATAAGGCCAAAGTTCAAGCTTTACGTCAGCCCGATTAACATTGACCCAGAAAAGCCTGCTCTACCCATTTCCACGCCGGAAAGCTATGCCGAGGAGCTGGCTGAAAAATTCGGGCCCTTTTTTACCAAGGGGCTTCCGGCTGACACCGCGGCTCTGGAAAATGACGTGCTGGACGAAAAAGAGTTTTTATACCAGGATGAGCTAGTCTACCAGGAATCCATGGCTATGCTAGAGCATGAACTGAGCCGCTTCAGGTCGGGGCTTCTTTTCTTCTATTTCTCCAATACTGACCAGCGCCAGCATATGTTTTTCCGGCTGATTGACCGCCATCACCCGGCCTATGAAGAAAGGCTGGCTACAGAGTTCGGTCAAGTCATCGCCAGCACCTACCAGCAGATGGACCGAGCACTGCAACTGGCCATGGATAAAGCTGATAAAAATACGGTCATTATCGTAATGTCTGACCATGGCTTTAATCCTTTCCGCCGCGGCTTCAACCTGAACACCTGGCTGCTCCAGAACGGCTATCATTGTCTGGAGCCAGGTGTTAAACCCGAGGAAGTAAGCCTGTTTCAGGGAACTGACTGGTCCAGAACTAGAGCCTACGGAGTCGGACTGAATGCCCTTTACCTTAACCTGAAAGGCCGGGAAAAATACGGTGTGGTGCGACCAGAAGAAAAAGAAAGACTTCTGCGAGAAATAGCTTACAAACTGGAGCAGCTGGTGGACCCGAAAACAGGGCAGAAAGTCATCCTTAAAGCTTATCTCAGTCAGGACGTCTACCACGGACCCTACCAGGCCGAAGCTCCTGATATCATTCTAGGTTTTAACCGTAACTACCGGATTTCCTGGTCTTCTCCCCTCGGTAGCTTTCCCCGCGAGCTTTTAGAAGATAATCATCAGAAATGGAGCGGAGACCATATGTCCGCGCCAGAGGTAATACCCGGCATCTTGCTGGCCAACCGGCCGGTCAAACTTCCGGACCCGAAGCTTGAAGATGTGACAGCTGGCATTCTTTCCCTGTTCGGCATAAAAATTCCACCGGACATAACCGGCCGAAACATTTTTTAGCCAAGAAAGGAGAAAAGATGGGCAAGGCCAAGGTCAAACTGGAAAAAGAACTTTATGAAAAAATCAAAAAAATCGCCGAAGTAGCTGGTTACAGTTCAGCTGAAGAGTTCATCATTCACCTGCTGGAAAAAGAAGTGGCCAAGTTTGAAGGAGCTGATTCTGAAGAAGAGATAAAAAAAAGGCTAAAGGGCCTCGGTTACATTTCCTGAAGGCAGGCTGGAGTTGTTCATGTGGTGGCTGATGGAGGGCGTCGGGTTTATTGTCCGGCTCCTTCTTCTACCCTTTTCTCGGTTTAACCCCTGGTTAGGGTTATTGTTCATTTCTCTGCTCACTTCTCTCTTCTTGCTTTTTGTCTACAAGAAAATTTCCAACCAGGAAAAAATTAAACAGACAAAAAACCAGATCAAAGCCCATTTTCTGGAGATGAGGCTTTTTCAGCATGATTACAGAATTCTGCTCCAAACTCAAAAAAACTTGCTCCTGGCCAACCTGCGTTATCTGACACTTAACCTGAAACCACTGCTGGTTATGATCATTCCCCTGTTTTTACTCTTGGCCCAGCTGAACCTCTGGTTTGGCTACCGCAATTTTAGTCCTGGTGAAACTTTTTTGCTAAAAGTCAGGTTAACACCTTCAGTTGAAGTAGACCGGGCTTTTCTGGACTTGGAAGCCGCGCCGGGCTTAGAGGTGGAAACGCCGGTTTTAAGGATAGTGGATGAAAATGAAGCTGACTGGAGAATAAAAGTGAGGCAACCGGTTGAAGCTCCCCTTCTGGTCATAATCAACGGAGAAAAATACTGGAAAGAAATCCCGGCTGGTTTCAGTTCGCTCCAAAAGCTTTCGCCTGTGCGGGCGGGTCAAAACCTCTGGCTTCAGCTTCTCTACCCCGGAGAGAAACCTCTGCCGGACGGAGCTTATGCCGAGAAAATAGAAATCACTCTGCCGGAATACCGCCTGTCGTTTCTGGGTATCAGATGGCATTGGCTGGTAGCTTATTTTCTGCTGTCCATTATTTTTGCTCTGGCTCTAAAAAGATTTTTAAAAGTAGAAATATAAAGCCAAAAAAAACAAAAAAGGAGTCCTGGCATGAAAATTGAAGTTTTTGAGATGGAAAGGATGCAATCGCTCTGGGAAAACGTGGTGGAGTACAACCTGTCTGAATCAGGTGTGCATCCCTTAAGCCTGGCTGAACTGCTGACTCCGGAAGAACAAAAAGAACTGCTGCGGGTAGAACTCGGCTATACTCAGACCAACGGCACTCCTCCTTTAAGAGAAAACATTGCCCGGCTCTATCAGGGGGTAAACCCAGAACAAATCATGGTCACGGCTGGTTCATCGGAAGCTAATTTCCTGCTGATGTGGAGTCTGATTGAACCAGGTCAGGAAGTAATCTTTGAACTTCCCAACTACATGCAGATGTGGGGACTGGCCAGAGCCTTTGGAGCTCAAGTTAAACCCTTGTGGTTGAGAGAAGAACTCGGGTGGCAGCCCGACCCGGACGAATTAAAAAAACTAATTACTCCCCGGACCAAGATAATTATCCTGACCAATCCTAACAACCCCACTGGCGCCATTCTTTCTGAAGAAATCCGAAAAGAAATTATCAGGCTGGCTGCAGAAACGGGAGCCTGGCTACTGGTAGATGAAGTTTACCGGGGCGCAGAAAGAAATGGTCAGGAAACTCCTTCTTTCTGGGGGCAATACGAAAAAGTCATAGTTGTTGGTGGGCTTTCCAAAGCCTATGGCTTGCCTGGACTCCGTCTTGGCTGGTTGGTCGCTCCAGAAGAGCTGGTCAAAAAAATCTGGACCTACCACGACTACACTACTATTTCTGTCTCAGCACTGACGGACCATCTGGGCACCATAGCCCTTGAACCGGAACGAAGGCTAAAACTTCTAAACCGCACCCGCTCTATTCTCCAGGAAAACCTACCCCTTCTAGAAAACTGGCTGCAAAGCCATGGCTCGCTTTTCCGTTATCATCCACCTCAAGCGGGAGCCATCCTCTTTGCCGGCTACAACCTTCCGGTTGATGCTCTGAGTCTGGTGGAAACCGTCCGGCAGGAAAAGAGTGTTCTTCTGGTGCCCGGCGAACATTTTAAAGTTGAGAAGCATCTCCGTTTTGGTTTTGGAGCCAAACCTGAATATTTAAAGGCAGCCCTTGAGAGAGTTTCCGAAATTCTCAACCGGATGAAAAGGTGAGCGGAAAGTAGCTGCTGGAGAGTAACCCTGGATTTATGAGGAGGTAAACCATGAAAGAGAGAAAGGCTAACTTAAAAGCCAGACTTAATACCTTAGCTCTGATTTTATTTTTTGTTGTCACTTCCTCACCCCTAACCGCTCAGGCGAATTTGAAAGT
>JACIYK010000044.1 GCA_014359965.1 Candidatus Aminicenantota bacterium | reverse complement strand
TTTCTCCAGCAGTTGCAAAGCTTCTTCAATCAAAGAGTTCAGGTTGGTGCTGAGTTTCTCTGGTTTGTACTCGCGGGCAAAATCCAGAAGGCCCCTGACTATCTTACGGCAGCGCAGGGTTTCTTCTTTTATGGTCTTCAAGTCTTCTTCGTATGGTGTTCCTTTTAACTCTTCTGCCAGCAAGCTACTGTAGGTAAGAATGCCGGTCAGGGGGTTGTTGATTTCATGAGCAATACCAGAAGCCAGCCGACCGATGGAAGCAAGTTTTTCTGAGCGCAAAATAGTTTTTTCGGCCAAATCTTTTAGACGCTGGTCTCTCTCCTCGATGGCTTTGACCATCTCGTTAAAATACTCTTCCAGCTTCTTTATTTCAGCACTTTCGTCGGGTGGAATTTCCAGCAGATGGTAATTTCCTCTGGCAATTTCTGCCGTAGCTTTTATCAAGCGGTTAATCGGTCTGGTATATAAATTAACCAAATAGGTGGAAACATAAATAGCTACTACCGTCATTAAGAAAATCAACATAAAATACAGAAGGGCTGTGCGGCGGAGAATGGCCCCGAACTTAGCTTCCAGAATGCCCACATACAGCATGCCGATGGGCTGGCCTTCAATATCTGTGATTCTGGTATAACCGGAAAGATAATAATCATTGACCACAAAAGCCCGACCGAGCCAGTCCTGGCCATGCTCATAAACTTTTTTAAATACTTCTTCTGAAACAAGGGTCCCAACTGCCCTTCGGCCGTTTTTGTCCAATACATTGGTGGCCACCCGTACATCATCAAGAAATATGGTGATAGTCCCCACGTCTTTGCCCTTAATCTTTTCTTCCTTGAAAATTAATTTTTTAAACCTGTCAACAAAGCGATCATTATTGTTGAGCAGGACCGCCGCATAAAGGACGCCCACCAGGCGACCCCGCTGGAAGATGGGCGAAACCGTTTTTAAGACCAGGGCTCTTTCTTCCATTTCTTTGCGCTGCGGTCTGGCTTTAGGCGTAGGTATGATGGTAATCAGGCTCCTTTCCGCTAAGTCTGAGCCTTCATTCTTGATGTTTTCATATCCAAGTACACCCGTTCCTGATGCTGGCTTTTTATTTCGCAAAACCCACTGGATGAACTTATAATGAGCGACGCTGTCGCCATAAGCTTCATAGTTATTAGCACGCACAAGAATGGTTCCATCAGGCTTGACTACGTTGACAATATCAAAGCCAAATTCCGCCTTTATCTGCAATAATTTTTCAAAAAGGTAGTCTCTGTTACCTGCAGCCGTGGCACTGACAATCTCAGAAGTTCTGGAAAGATATTCAATGATTCTGGCCCGGTTTTTTATCTCTTCTTGGTAGAGGTCATTTATGGCTTTAAGGCTGTTTTTGACATTGTCGTAAGCTTCCCGGATCACATTCCGGTTGATGGAACTTATCCCGATATAAATGGACAGCGCCCCCATCAGGAAAACAATGGTCAGTAGGCCAAAAATCAGTTTAAAGCGCAAACTACGACGCAGACTTTCCAATTTTTTTTGCAGGGATTGGAAATTCATTTTCGCGATTTAAATATAACCTGTTCTCCTATTTTTTGGCCAGATTTTTTTCAATTTTCTCCAGTAATTCCTCAACCTCCACTGGCTTGGTCAGAAATTCGTTATGCCCCGGCAAAAAACTTTCTTCCTGGTCCAGAGAAAAACGCGAATTGGTAACCTGGTCAATAGCAGTTAGAATAATGATAGGCAGGTCTTTAAATTCACGGTATTTTGAATCAGGACGTTCACTCCTTATTTTATACACTGCTTCAAAACCGGCTGTATCGGTTTCCATCATGACATCCAGGATGAGCAGGTCCGGCTTCACTTCCAGCAACTTTTTCAATCCCTCCTGGCCACTGTGAGCCACTTCCACTTCATAGCCTTTTATTTTAAGCACCTGACTCAGACTTTCGGTCAGGTCGTGGTCGTCATCCACCAGAAGGATTTTAGCCATCTTCTCGCCTCCCAAAAGTCAAGCGGTCGTCTTCTTCACCAAGAAGTCTATATATGACATTGTTGGTTTCCAGGAGTTTGCGGTGCCGGTACATATCAACCGGAAACTCCATCTGCTTTAATTCTACTGGGGCCACTTTCTTGTCCACCAGGCCAAGAGCCAAAGCAATGCCGTAGATGATGGCTTCTGGCCGCGGTGGACAGCCAGGGATAAAATAATTTATCGGAATGGCTTTCTCTCCACCTCCGGTAACATTGTAAGTATCATACCAGCAGCCACCACCAATAGCGCAGGAGCCAACGGCAAAGACCAGCTTGGGCGCGGGTACTGCCTGATAGGCTTTTTTCACCAAAGGCAGAGTTGGTCTGGTCACCGCGCCAGACAGTAGGATGGCATCGGCGTGCCGGGGTGACCCAACCAGCCTGATACCAAACCTTTCTACGTCATAGTAGGGTGTAAGCACGTTGAGAATTTCTATATCACAGCCGTTACAGGCACCACTGTTGCAGTGGTAGACCCAGATGGAACGGCGGAAAGCTTTTTCTGCCAGTTTCTTCCACATAGTCATTTCTCCAGCTTTCTTGGCCTTTCATAAGTGCTGGTTTCCTCAAGCATCTCTGGGGAAAAATCTGCTGTGCTCCGACGGATAACTTTTCTCACTTCCAGATTATCATAACGGTAGCCCAGAGTATGAAGTTTATCCAGGCTGTTTTTAATCTCCAGGTCGTAGCACCGACCGCAACGCTGGCAGGTCATCATAAACAGCTCAACCGTCTGGGTGATGTCCTGCTTGTTTTCCGTGGCCAGTTCGTAGCGGTCACTCATAGTAATAGCTTTCTCCGGACAGAGGTCAGCACATCGTCCGCAGTAGGTACAGCGCGAGGAATCGTAAAGTAGAATCCTGATTTCCTGACAGATATCGCGCAGGAAAATCGTTCGGGCCGGACAGTGATTGGCACAGCCAGCACAACCGATGCACTTGGTATGGTCCCAGATGGGCTGACCCCGAAAACCGGCTGGAGCTGGCCTGGGTTCAAACGGATAGCGCAGGGTAACTACTCCACTCTTCCAGGAAATAGCCAGCTGTTTAATCTTATTCCAGAGCCACATTTTGAGTTTCTCCTCTCCTCATCATAGACCTTTAACTCCTAGTCCGACAGCCACGAGTGCCAGAACAATAAGAAACGCATAATACTTAATAGCCTGGTCTATCCTGAACCGGGGATGGGTTGCACCAACAACAGAGATCAGAACAAACAATAAAGTAATCACCACCACCTGAAGTAAAAGGTCCAGAAATAAACTGACCGGCCGCAGAAAACTTAAAAAGCAGTTGACCAGCAACCAGGCGTAAAACATCCTTTTGATATTCAGGGTATAGCGAAAAAGTGCATAATTCGGCCCGCTGTATTCAACGTATGGTCCTTCCAGTATTTCCACCTCAGCTTCCGGGATATCAAATGGCTGACGGGAAACAAACGCCTGTAAAGCCAGAAGGTAAACAGCCAGCATCAGGAAGTAGGAAAGCCCCCGGCTGCTGGCCACCCCTTGCAGGGCACCAGACAGATTCAGCGTCCCGCCTCTAACTGCTCCCAGGATGATGGTCATGGTCAGAACTGGTTCTAACATAATAATGGTCATCATTTCCCGGCTGGCCCCCACGCTGCCAAATGGATTTCCGCTGGCCAGGGCACCAATCAGGATAGAAAAACCGCTCAGGGTCAAAAGATAAATAAGAGTCATCAGGTCAGCTTTTTGAGAAAGAATGTTTTCCTGACCATGAAGTGGCAAAAGGACCACCGCCGCCAGCATAGAGGCAAAGGCCAGAAGAGGTGCCAGGCGAAAAGCCCAGTTAGGAGCAGAAACCAGATTTTCTTTTCTCAGAAGTTTAAGAAGGTCCAGGTAAGGCTGATAAAGAGGCGGCCCCTGACGTGATTGGACCCAGGCGGTTATTTTTCTCATCACCCCTTCAAGAAAAGGTGGAAGCAGCAGAAAAAAAAGCAGGTTTATAAATACGGCTACAATTCTCATCTTCCAAACCTCACCTGTCTGGACATTTTTTCGAGCTGCTGCTTGGAAACTATTCTGGCTTTTTTTTCTCTGAGATCAACCAGCAGCACCCGGTCCGTGCAGGAAATACAGGGGTCAATAGAACCAACAATAATCGGGAAATCCGCCAGCTTGTTGTTAACCAGCATCTGCGGCACAGCCTGAAGATTGGGGTAGGTAGGCGCCCGGACCCGCCAACGCTCGGGTCGGTTTTCCTCACCGGTCAGCACATAGTGAACCGCCTCACCCCGGGGTGCTTCCACCACTGAAAGCCCCTGCTTACCGGCTGGTATGGGGCCCTCTAATTCTAAGGCCAACGGCTCGGACTCGGGCAGCTGAGCTAGTTTATCCAGGCTTTGTCTTATTATTTTTATGGCTTCATAGATTTCTTTTAACCTGACCACCAGAGTTCCCCAGACATCGCCGCTATCCGTGACCGGAACATCAAATTCCAGCTCATCATAAGCCGCATAAGGATGGTCCCGGCGCACATCAATGTCCAGTCCACGAGCTCTGGCCACCGGGCCGACCAGGTTCCACTTGACCGTTTCTTCCTTAGAAAGATAACCAACTCCTTTAGTTCGCTTATGAATGGTTTTATCCTTGACTATGGCCTTTTCCAGAGCCATGGTTTCTTTTTCTACTTCCCGCATGACCTTTCGTATGTCTTCTGTTTTTTCTGAGGTGATGTTTCTCCGCACCCCACCGATGATAATCATCCCGTAAGTTTTACGGTTGCCAGTCAGGCTTTCCGCCAGCCACATAATTTTTTCTCTGATTCTCCAGGCCTGCATAAAAACGGTGTCAAAACCAATCAAGTGCCCGGCCACACCCAGCCACAGCAGGTGAGAATGAAGCCTTTCCAGCTCCAGCATGACCACCCGGATGAATTCTGCCCGGCGGGAAATCTTGAGGCCAGCAGCCGCCTCCACCGCCTGAGCATAGTTGGTGGAGTGGACCGAACCGCAGATGCCGCAGATTCTCTCGGCCACAAACGGCACATCGTTATAAGTCAGCTCGGTCTGACCCAGCTTTTCAATGCCCCGATGGGTCATAAAACCGCGGTATTCGCAGCCTTTGATATCTTCTCCGTCCACGTAGACTGAAAAATGGGCTGGCTCATGAAGGCTGGAATGAAACGGCCCGAAGGGGACGACCGAGGTTCCAGCCGGCGCCTGGTCTAAACGGAAAGCCACTTCTTCAGCAGAAGGCGGCATCAGGTCATGCGGCACGTCTTTTCTTAAGGGATAAATTCCGTCTGGCCAGTCATCCGCAAGCACCAGACGCTTGGGGTTGGGATGGCCCTTAAAATTAAGGCCGAGAAGGTCGCGGTATTCCCGCTCTGACCAACCGGCCCCTGGCACAATCGGCGTTATAGAATCAAATTCAGGGTTATCTTCTGGAGAAAAAGTGCGCACCGCTACCAGAAGTCCATCACGGTCAAAGGCAAAGGTATGAAGCAGGGCAAACCCCTGGCCATTTCTCCTGGCATCATAGCCAACGCCTACCTGGTATCGTCCACCCTGCTCCAGAAGAAGCTGCACCACCGGGCGCAGGGCTTCTTTTTTGATATCCACAAAAAGGCGGTCTGGCGAAGCCGGTTCTTCAGTCAGAAAATCAGCGCCCAGTTTATTTTTTAACAGGCTGATTAATAATTCTTTTTTCTTATTCATGAGTCAGCCTCTTTTTCGGGTAAAACTTTTGCGGCTTGAATGGCCTCGTCATCCACCACACTGTTAGAGTTTCCGCCTGTCCACCAGAAAAATTTCTTGAGGTCAGAAAACATGTTGCGGTCAGCGTAAACGTTCTCCTGGTTGAGGTCCTGGTAACCGCACAACCAGGCCGGCACCTGAACTTCAGCTGACCCAGCCGACTGACGCAAAGCCCGGGCCAGGAAAAGCAGCACTACCATCAAGAAAAGAATGACCAGCGGTGAAACAGCTGCCAGCCACTGCTGTCCGTCAAATATTCTCAGATTAAATAAACTCCCAGTGAGGTAGTCCTGGCTGCTGCCAGCCAGCAGAAAACCCTCACTGAGGTTCAGACTTCGGCTGATGAGCTTTACATAAGCCATGGGCAAGAAGGCCTGGCTCAGGCAAATCAGAGCCAGGAAAAGGCCAGCTATCAGCATAGGAGCTGGCACCTCTTTTACTTCCCTTTTTAATTTCCATCTGGCACCGGCAGAAGTGAAAGCCAGACCGAAGAATTTAACATAGCAAGCCAGAGTAAAGGCAGCCGTAAACAGGGCAATTATTCCGCAGAGAGTTAGAAGCAGGCTATTACGGCCAGCCAGGAAATTTCCTGAAATCATCAGCCACTTGCTGACAAAACCGCTGGAAGCCGGCATGCCAGCAATAGAGTACGAAGCCAGAGCTACCAGAAGCCCGGTCGCCGGCATAATTGCCAGAAGACCGCCGAGTCGGTTAAGGTCTCTGGTGCGGGTGGAATAAAGCAGGTTGCCGCCCATCAGAAAAAGCAAGCTTTTAAATATGCCATGATTAAGGCTGTGATAAACGGCGCCGACAAATATTACCAGAGCCAGCGATTGGCTGGTAGCTGAACCGGAACTCCAGGCCAGCAGACTGCTCCCCAGGGCAAAGATGATGTAGCCAACTTGACCTATGGAGCTATAAGCCAGCAATCTGAGGTAATCACTCTGTTTTATGGCCTGGACTGTGCCGATGAAAAGCGTTAAAGTTCCGGCCATTAAAAGAGTTTTACCCCAAAAAGTTGCGCTGAAATTAGGTTGCGCTCCCCGGGCCAGGAAGAAAAAGATGCGCATCAGACCCAAAACTCCGGTTTTTTCCAGTACGCCAGCTAGCAAAGCAGAAACCGCAGGGCTGGCCGTAGAGTAAGCACCTGGTATCCAGAACTGCCCAAGGGGGAACATTCCAGTTTTGAGACCAAAGCCCAGCAGAAGCAGGACAAAAAAGACCAGGCTGACCACCTGACTGCTGCCGGCCAGATTCTTTCCGATTTCCATCAAGGGCGCTCCAAACCTGTAGCCCTTAACCAAGAACGGCGCGGCGACGATCATCAGCCAGGCTGCTTCCATAAAAAGCAGATAAACCAATGCTGGCCGCACCGATAATTTAGCCTGGCGACCCCACCTGACCAGAAAATAAGAAGACCAGACCATAAGCTGCCAGGCCATGGTGAAACCAGGCCCCAGGTCATCAACTGTAAGCAGGCCTATTAACCCAGCTATCAACCAGGGCAAAACTGAGTAAAACTTCCAGTCGGCCACGGTCCTAAAGCCTTTATTAAAGGCAGAAGAAAAAACGGCTGAACTCAAGGTCAAAACCGCTAGAAGCATCAGAAAAAGGCTGGAAAGACCGTCCACCAGAAATGGTATAGCCAAAGAGAGAAAATGGATTTCAAACTCCAGCGGATGCACCTGCTGAAAGAGAACCCGGCAAGCCAGAAAAAATAAAACCAGAGAGCTCAAGGACATCAGCACTGTTCCGCTTAATCCGGCCAGAGCCCCTTTCTTTTTAAAAACCAGGGCAGATAAAGATGAAAGCAATAAAATCAGCAGCGCCAACCAGAAAAGCGAAGTGGCGGACATCAGACTTTCTCCTTTTCCCTCATTCTTCTTTTTGCCTCTCTGGCCTTAGCCGGAAAACTTTTCCTGGATTCATTTTTTTCAGAAACGAATTCCGTAAGAATCTCTACCAGTTCGTTAGCTGAACTGACAACCGCAGGCGTCATTTCCCGGCCGAATTCTGTACTTTCGGGCACAATCCCAAGAATAAAAACTTTTTTGCCGGTTTCTTCAATTACCCGGGCCGTGAGCTTTAAAGACATACGGTGGGTAGAAGCAATCTCGCCAATTTCCTCAAACTCCTCTAACGGGCCAAAAATCACCGAACCCGCTGATGCTCCTTCTATAATCACAGCATCAACAAACACAACGTTATCAGCCTCAATTCTGGAAATGGGAAAGGCAAAGTTTTCCGGCACGTCTTCAACCGTCAGAAGATATTCTTCCGGCATAAGCTTTTTTTCTTTTAATTTGTTTATGAAATAAGGGCCAAAACCATCATCGCCACGCAGGGCATTGCCGATGCCGGCAAAAACGGTCCTCCCCTGAACAATCTCCTTCAGCAGCTCAACAGGTTCCATGTTATATCTGCTCTCCCAGAGTTTTTATCTGCTTGTAAGTATAAACCGGCCCATCAACACACACGAGCGTCCGACCGATGGCACAATGCTGGCACTTCCCGATGCCACATTTCATATGCCGTTCGAGAGTGGAATAGATGTGTTCTTCTTTAATGCCCTTTAACTTCAATTCCTTAATCACCGAATTAAACATCACCGGAGGCCCACAGACAAAAGCTACCGTATTTTCAGCCGGCAAGTTAATCTTAGCTACCAGTTGATTAACAAAGCCAACTTCCCCGTTCCAGCCAGGCTCCGGGCGGTCTATAGTAAAATAGGTTTCAAAATTTTCTGTAGCCTGCCATACCCGGATGGATTCTTTGTACATCAAATCCCGAGAACTTCTGGCTCCATAGACCAGAATCACCCGACCAAATTCCGGCCGATGCTGGAGCACATGAACGATGGAAGAGCGAAGGGGAATGAGACCAATGCCACCAGCTACATAAATGACATTCTTACCTTTTATTTCTTCAAAGGGAAAACCGTTGCCAAACGGTCCGCGGATACCAATCTTATCACCCGGCTGAAGTTCGTGAAGAGCAGCTGTTACCTTTCCCACTCTTCTTACAGAAATGTGCTTGCGGTCGTTTTCCGGACTGAAAGGTAGGGAAACTGCAAATTCACCCGCCCCAAAAACTGTGCACATGATAAACTGGCCGGACTTGATCTTAAAAGCCTGTTCAATTTCCTGGCGGTCAAAATTAAAATAAAAAGTCTTCACCTCATCAATTTCCTCTCTGATTTCTACCACGGTGGCCACTTCCGGAACAGTAACTATTGGTATCAGGCTGCTTTCCATGGTTATTCTCCGGTTATTTCTCTTCTGATGTAAGTCACCACGTTGGGCAAGCCGATATCACCGGGACAGACGCGAGCACAGCGACCGCAGCCCACGCACCCCGGGCGCAGATACTTTTTAGACTGGGAATAGGACAGCTTACAGAAAAAACGCTTGTTTCTGCGGTCTTCAACCGGCTTTCTGGGGTTGTGGTCACCAGCCATTTTGGTGTATCCCTCAAAAGAGCAGGAATCCCAGGTACGCACACGGTCGGTGGTGCCATCAAGCCGATTGACATCTTCCACGTTGAAGCAGGAACAGGTCGGACAAACAAAGGAACAAGCTCCACATTCAAAACATTGATTGCCGATGAACTCCCAGACTTCCGGCTTGATAAAACCGGTCGTCAGACGGTTGGTAGCCCGGGAAATCCAGGCTTTATTTTCCACAGCAAAGGCATCAAACGAAGAAACTGACTCATCCACAACTTTTTTCTTCCATCCAGCTGCTTCTGGCCCGGCTTCCTTAAGTCCAAGCTCTTCTACCATTTTCTGTCCTTTCTTTGAGCCAACTTCTACGAGGTATCTTTCGCCTGCCAGAGTTAAATCCAGGTCAAAACCTTCCCTGGCCGCAGGACCACTATCGGTGCAGACACAGAAGCACTGAGGAAAAGGCCGGACACAAGTGTTGGAAACAAGAAAAAGCTTCTTCCTGTGTTCCAGGTAGATTTCATCGACAAATTCCTGACCCAGAAAGAAACGGTCAAGGCACATAAGGCCATTAAGGTCACAGGCCCTAAGTCCCACCAGGGCCTTGGGTTTTAAATGATTGATCCTTTCTATGGCTACTTCCTTTGTCTTCCGGTTATAGCGGTATTTCAATATTTCTTCATAATGTGGAAAGAGGATATACTTGGGGGGGTTGTAAGGAATAGGGGCAGAAAGATCAAGCTGGTGCAGGTCTTCTAAACGGTCAAAAATAACTTCTCCGGATACCTCATCGCGACGTGGGCCAAAAAGTTCATAATTTTCCGCCAGCTTGCTCAGTAACATTTCTACTTGAGATTGTTCAAGCCAGTACATATTTTACCCCACTTTCTCCAGTTTTACCGGCAAGAAATATTCTTCGTTTTTCTCCAGCTCAGCTACCTGACGAAGGAGAAATTCTGGAATCATCTCTTCTACAAAGTAAGGAATGTACAGCTGGCCCGGAAGCACATCAGGAGAAATTCTGGCCGCCAGAGTAATCTCGGCTGATTCAGAGATGAGCCGAACCAGTTGTTTTTCTCGCAAATTCAGACGGCTGGCATCTTCAGCCGAAATTTCTACAAACCCTTTAGGATAAAGAAGGAGCAAGGCGTTATATTCTCTTTTTGGGATGAAAGTCCTTTTCATAACCGAGTTCTGGTGCCAGAAATAGTTGCTGCGGCCAACCGTTAATTTAAAAGGAAAATTGGTGCTCTTCTCCGCAAAAAGAGCGGACTGAGACAAACTTTTCTCCTCCAGCACAAACCGGAACTTAGCATTATTTTGTTTCAGCAGAAGGCAGTCTGTTCCTTCAGGATGACGTTCGTCAACCGGCCACTTTATACCTAGAGAGGAGTCAAGCTTTTCGTAGGTCAAACCAGAGTACTGGGGGACAACTCGACTTATTTCGGCCATAACCTGTTCGGCTGACTCATAATGCCAGTTATGCCCCAGGGCCTGAGCCAGCCAGGAAAGAGTTTTCCAGAGCGGTTGAACTTCCGCCAGTGGCTTAACTTTCTGACGGTTAAGCTGAACGCGGCGCTCAAAGTTAGTATAGGTGCCGTCAGCTTCCGCATAGCTGGGCCGCGGAATGATGACGTTAGCCAAACGGGCAAAAGCATTCTGGTAAGCACCGAAATAAATGACCAGTTCCAGCTCTTTAATCCTACTGACATTTCTGATAATTTCTTCATCGTGGTCTACGACCATCAGAGCTCGCAATGATTTATTTTCAGCCAGATTGGCACTGACACTTTTACCTGGTGTCCGGTTGATTTTTGTCTGCCAGAGTTCTTCAAATTTTTGACAACTGTTTTCATCGGCAACTCTAAGATAGCCTGGAAGAAAGTCCGGTGAAAGGCCCATATCGTAGCTTCCAAGAAGATTGCTTAGGCCGGCAACCGGTATTATCCCGCCTTCTCCCTGACCCAGTTTCCCGGTTATGAGCATTAGGTTGAACAAAGCAGCCATAGTCCGACGGTCCAGGCTTTGAACACCAGTGGGGTAAAAAACATAAGCCAATTTGGCCGAGGAAAGCCTACCTGCCAATTCAGTTAGGGCTTCCCGGGCTATACCAGTAAGGTCTAGTATTTCCTCTAAATTGATTTTCTCCAGATAATTAAGGTAATCCTGATAATTTTCTGTGGATTTATTTAAATATTCCAGGTCTACCTTTTTTTCCTCGTAAATTATACGGGCCAGGGCTTCAAAAACCAGGGCCATGGTTCCAGGCGCTGGACGAAGGTGAAGCCGGCTGAGCCTGGCCATTTGAGTCTTTCGGGGAGAAATGGTGGCCACAAAAGCTCCAGCTCTTCTCGCTCGATGAATCTCACTAGCCACAATCGGGTTCTGCCGGGTGAGGTCACCTCCTGCCACCAGGATAAAATCAGCCTGCTTCAGTCTGGATAAAGAATCGGTAGCTGCCGGCCAGCCACACCCCTCAAGCAACACCCGGGCACTTTCTTCCTGCCCGGCATCAGAGGCCAAACTGAGGTTATTACTTTTCATCACCGCCCGGGCAAATTTGCCAAAAAGATAGTTATCTTCATTAGAAGCCCGGGGGGAAGCCAAAAAAGCTATCTCCTCACCAGAAAGTTTCTGAAGTTTTTTCGCTGCATATGCAAGAGCCTCGTTCAATGCTACCTGACGGAGCTGGCCGTTTTCTCTGATAAAAGCTCCGGTGATTCTTTCTTCAGTTTGCAACAGTTCGTGGATATGCCAGCCGCGCACACACAACCGCCCCTGGCTCAACGGGTGACCGGGCAGAGGATAAACTCCCCGGACTCGGCCCTCTTCTACCTGAAGAAGATGCCCGCAGCCAGTCCCGCAGAAATTGCAGACACCTCTGTAGTAAGGCACTTTTCTCTCCTCAATTGCTCATCTTCGGAGAAGCTAAGTTTTTTCTCCCCTGTCAATTAGAATGAAAAATACCAGAAAAAAGACCTCTTGTAAACAAGCTTTAACAGTTTCTGGAGATTAAAATTTTTAAAAGATAGACAACATTGTGGAGAGTTGATAACCCGCCCAGAAATCTTTCCTTGATCATGCCTTTGGGCAGTTCATCTACTGTAGTTTTTATTTCAGAAAGCGAAGCTTGCAGCTGGACAAAATATTCCTGCAATCTATCTCCAAAAGCTGAAACTCTAAAGGCTTCCAGCAGGACGGGAGCTGCTTCTGGCTTATCAAAAGCCTGCCGGAAAAATTCTTTGACTTCTTCAGGAAAACTACTAAGGGCTTTCTCCAGGAGACAGAAGCGGGTTAATTGATAACCCAGCCTGACTTCATCTAAGTTCCGCTGGACAAATTTCTCCGGATAACGCTCAAAATAGGCCTGGCCCAGAGCCATTAGGTCAGCAGTCGAAAGAGAAAAGTTTCCTTGAAGCTTCTTCACCTCGGTAAAAAAATCTTCCAGGTCCAAGGTAGTGCGGAATAGGTCAACCAGATTTTTGCTCATCAGCAAGCTTCACCAGAAAGGAAGAGGAAGTCAGTTTTTAGGCCGGTGTTTTTCCAGCACACTCAGAAGAAGGTCAAAATTAACCGGTTTTTGGAAGACCCCGTTAAAACCGAGTTCATCTAACCCGATGGTTCTGGCTGTCGCTTCACCGATGGTGCTTAAAAGAAAAACCGGCAGTTCGGGACGTTCTTTCTTAATCACACCTGCCACTTTGGCTCCGGCATCTATGTCTTCCATCATCATATCGCAGAGGACAAGGTCTGGCTTAACCTGGCGGAATAGTTCCAGGCCTTCTTTCCCGCTAAGGGCCGTGTAAACCTCATAACCACTGGCTTCTAGGATAGCTTTGACCGAAACACAGATGGCCGGATCATCATCTATTACCAGGACTTTGGTTTTATCTGACATCGGTTCCTCCTGAAATTGTTAGAGATATTTATAACACACCGAATGATTTTTATAAAGTAGTTTCGGCCACAATTTTAGCCGGCCGTCTTACCTGCAGTTTTTAGGACCAGCCAGAAGTTGAATTTTTATGGCCTGGTTGAAGGGTGACCATTTAACGGGGAAAGGAATCGACCTCGGGAAAATGGTTGCCCAGCCAAATAGGTCTTAGCCACTCAGAAGCCAGGCGGCAAAACGGCTAATTCCTACCTATTTAGTAGGTTTATTTTTGGCCAAAAATTAATTCCCAGGGACTAAATTTGCCACCTGGAATAAAAAATGAAAATGGCGGGGCCGACGAGACTCGAACTCGCGACCTCCGGCGTGACAGGCCGGCGTTCTAACCAGCTGAACTACGACCCCGCCCGGGGTTAATAAATTATAAACAAAGACCGCTTAACTTGCAAGAGACCTGAAAGAAGAGAGTGAAAACTAAAAAAAAATTGTCTCCGGGCATCAGTTGATAGTAGTCAAACCTGAGCTGAAAAAAACGCCTAGGATTAAAAAAATCATTATTCTTTATGCCTTTAAGGTAAGCTCAGCTAACCTATTGCACCTTAAACAGACAGCCAAATTTTTTAGCCGGGCCTTGATTTCCGCCCCAAAATAGGTTTAGCTTTGTCCCCTTCCCTAATTTTAGTATTTCAACCTTATGCTTTTTAATCAATAAAACCGCCACTTGGCCTTTATTACTTTCCCATTTTTATCAATGGTGAACTTCCTCTGCTCAATGGTTGTGTGTTTCACGGTTTTAGGTGGATTATAATGGGTAACACCTGAAGAGTCAGTCCAAGCCGTACCTTCAGTTTGAGTTTCATACTCTGTGGTCCATTCAAAAACAAGTACTTTTCTTCCCTGTGAATCATACTCCACCGCTCGCGGCTCCCCATAATATTGAATTAATTCAGCTTCTGTTCGGCCAATAAATCTTTTGACTTCCTGGTTCCGGTAAGATATGCCAGATAATAAACAGCCTGATTGCCAGAAAATCATAAGAACAATCAGCCAGACCAAACCAGGAAACAAGTATCCAGGACTTTTTAGATTTTTTAAGACCCCAGAGAGCCTACTCATTTTCACTTCCCCATTATCCTATAGGCCATCTTTCACCAAAAATCAAGTTACCATTTTTTCTCATGCTAATCAATTGTAGATTATTTTTAATGGATTAAAAATCTTC
>JACIYK010000043.1:4422-14329 GCA_014359965.1 Candidatus Aminicenantota bacterium | reverse complement strand
GGCAAGGATTTTTATGAAAAGAGTGAGGTGGCTAAACGAATATTTGACCAGGCTGATGACCTGCTGGGATTCTCACTGTCCAGATTGTGTTTTGAGGGCCCTGAGGAACAGCTGCGTTTGACTACCAACACTCAACCTGCTTTGCTGACTGTAAGTTACATAGCTTTTGAACTTTTGGGAATAAAGCCAGAGGTAGCGGCCGGCCACAGTCTTGGAGAATATTCAGCTTTGGTGGCGGCTGGCAGTCTGAGCTTTGCTGATGGCCTCCGCTTGGTAGCCAGCCGGGGTCGTTATATGATGGAAGCCATGCCTCCAGGGACTGGCACTATGGCTGCGGTGCTGGGTCTTGATTATAAAACGGTAGAGACGTCACTGGCTAAGGTAACTAAGGGAGTAGTGCAGATTGCTAACTGGAATTCTGAAGAACAGATTGTCATTGCCGGGGAAAAAGAGGCTGTAACCGAAGCTCTAGAAATCATGCAACCACCGCGTTCTGTCTACCTTCAAGTTAGCGGGCCTTTTCATACTTCGTTGATGAGGTCAGCAGCTGATAAGTTGCTGGCCGACTTGGAAAAGGTAGAAATTAAGGATCCTGAATTTCCGGTTATTTCTAATTATACCGCCAGGGAAATGCATACTGCAGCGGAGGTTAGAGAATCATTGAGCAAGCAGATTACCTCCACTGTCCTCTGGTATCCTTCTATGCAACGGCTGGCAGAATGGGAAGTGGAGGAAATAGTGGAGCTGGGGCCCGGAAAAGTTTTAACCGGACTGCTCAGAAAAACCACTCGCCGCTGGAGTAAAGTCCCGGAACTTTATAACATAGAAGATATGGCCGGGCTGGAAAAATACCGTCAGGTTTCTTCAGGCGGTTGATTCAGATAAAACTTTTTTCCCAAAGCGGATAAAGTATTCAACCGCAGAAAAGAGAGCCATAATTACAATCAGCCATAAACCAAAACTGTGGGCCAGGCGGTAAAGAAGTCCCAGGTAATGAGGCCCCAGGATAAGAATGGCAATAGTAACAGTTTCCAGAATCATTTTGACTTTGCCCCAACCTGAAGCGGGAATGTTATAGCCCCGGGAAGAGGCAATAGCTCTAAAACCAGTCACGGCAATTTCCCGTCCGATAATTATTATGGCCATCCAGGCTGGAACCACGTGATTTTCCACCAGAACGATGAGGGCGGAAGTAATAAGTAGTTTGTCGGCCATGGGGTCAAGGAGCGAGCCTATGACCGAAGTCATCTGTTTGCGTCTTGCCCAGAAGCCATCCAGCATGTCGGTCAGGCAGGCGAAAACAAAAATGATGAAAGCGACTACCTCCTGGCCGGAGAAGTGGCTCAGCATCACGACGATCAGCACGGGGACTGAAATCAGCCGCATGATGGTTAGCAGCATGGGAACATTCATGGCCAAACAATCCTTGATTTTTTTAGTTTTTATTCTAAATCTAATCAGAAAAATTGTCAATCAATATGTCTGGACTAAATAATAAGTTGCCAGAAGATAAGCTGCTATAATATAGTTTATTTTAAGGGCAGGCCATGAAAAAGATGAACGAATCCTTAACCCCGATGATGGAGCAATATCATCAGATTAAATCCCAGTATCGGGATTGTCTGCTTTTCTTTCGCCTTGGTGATTTTTATGAAATGTTTTATGAGGATGCCAAGATAGGGTCGGCAGTGCTTGGGCTGGCCTTGACCTCACGGCAAAACGTACCCATGTGCGGCGTCCCTTACCATGCCGTGACCTCTTATCTATCCAGATTGCTTAAAGCTGGTTACCGGGTGGCCATCTGCGAGCAGGTTGAAGACCCCAAGCAGGCCAGGGGAGTGGTCAGGCGAGAGGTCATAAAAATCTTAACCCCCGGCACGGCCGTAGAAATTGACAGCTTGGAACGGGATGAAAGCTTCAGCCTTCTGGCCATTTACAACGATGATAGCAGGTGGGGAGCGGCTTTTGCCGACCTGCTGACGGGGAAAATAAGTGCTCTGGAGGGCAGTCTTAAAGAACGAAAAACCCTTGAGGATGAGATACTTAGATTTTCGCCCAAGGAGGTGGTGTTTCCGGCCGATCAGGAAAATGGTCTCAGAAAGCTGCTGGAAAATGCTGAGCTTTCCGGCCTGGCTCTCAGTCCGGTAGAACCTTGGTATTTTGATTATGCTCAGGCCCTGAGTAATCTTACCGAACATTTTCAGGTAGCTTCGCTGGAAGGCTTTGGCCTTCAAGGTAAATTTCTGGCCGTGGCCGCGGCCGGCGCTCTGCTTTACTATCTAAAAAGAAATCGCCGCGAATCAGCCAATGTTATAAGAAAGCTTTCTTCAATCACCAGCCGGGAATACATGATTCTGGATTCAATCGCCGTGCGCAACCTAGAGCTGGTGAAAAATCTCCGAAACAGCCAGGTAGAAGAATCGCTTCTGGGGGTAATTGATTTTACCGTGACTTCCCCTGGCTTAAGGCTTCTTAAAAACTGGCTTCTTCATCCTTTACTGGATGTCGAGAAAATAAACCGTCGCCAGGAAGCGGTGCAGGAAGCAGTGCAAAAACCTGTTCTAAGACAGGAAATTAGAAATCAACTCAAAAAAATTCTGGACCTAGAGCGGCTAGCCAGTAAAATTTCCCTGGCTGCTGCCAACCCCCGGGACCTGGTAGCCCTGAAGAAATCACTTCAACCACTTCCAGAAATAAAATCTCAGCTGGATAGCTTTTCTGCTGTTTTCTTCTGTGGTCTGAAGGAAAAATGGGACAATGCCGAGGATGTGGTCCAGCTGATTGAAGGTGCCATCCTTGATGAGCCAGCTTACCTCTTGCAAGAAGGTGGCATAATAAAGGATGGGTTTAATGAAGAACTGGATGAGTTGAGGAAGATAAGCCATTCGGGGAAGAGTTTTATCGCTCAGCTGGAAAGAAAAGAAAGAGAAAGAACAGGGATTGCTTCTCTGAAGGTCAGATACAATAAAGTTTTTGGTTATTACATTGAAGTTACCAAACCTAACCTTCACTTGGTGCCAGAAGATTACGAAAGAAAGCAGACGCTGGTCAACAGCGAAAGGTTTATAACTCCAGAGCTAAAAGAATATGAGGAAAAAGTCTTGCGGGCAGAAGCCAGGATGAACGAGCTGGAATATGAGCTTTTTCTTCAGGTGAGAGAAAGAATCAACCAGGAAATCCCGAGGCTGCAGCAGATTGCCATGAATATAGCTGAACTGGATGTTATTATGGGCCTGGCCGAGCTGGCCCACCAGAGAAATTACTGTCGTCCGGTAGTTGATGAAGGTGAAGTTATCAACATAACGGGCGGACGCCACCCGGTACTGGAAGTGGTGCAGAAGGATCCATTTATTCCCAACGATACCTATCTTGATTCCAGTGACCATCAGATTTTGATCATCACCGGTCCCAACATGGGCGGAAAGTCTACCTACCTGCGGCAGGTGGCTTTAATCTGTATCCTGGCTCAGATGGGTTCGTTTGTCCCGGCCAGCGAAGCCCGTCTCGGCCTGGTGGACAGAATTTTTACCCGGGTAGGGGCGACCGATTACCTGACAGCCGGTCAATCAACTTTCATGGTAGAAATGGTGGAAACTGCTAACATCCTGAACAATGCCACTGACCGGAGTCTGATTCTTCTGGACGAAGTTGGCCGGGGGACGAGTACCTTTGACGGCTTGAGCATCGCCTGGGCCATTGCCGAGTATTTGCACGAGTTAGAGAAAATCAGGCCAAAAACCCTTTTTGCCACTCATTATCATGAGCTTACAGAATTAGCGCTGAATTTTCCGCGCATAAAAAATTATCACGTGGCCGTGAGAGAATGGCAGGATCGGGTGATTTTTCTCAGGAAAATTCAACCTGGTCCATCGGACCGCAGTTATGGTTTACAGGTAGCCAAACTGGCTGGTCTGCCAGAAGAAATCATAAAGAGGGCCCGGGAGATCCTCTTTAATCTGGAAAAGCAGGAGTTTGATGACCAGGGCCGGCCCCGTCTGGCCTATCATCAGTTTAACCAGAAGAACAAAGCCCAGCTCTGGCTTTTTCCTGATGACCAGGAAAGGGCCTACTTAGAGGAGATAAAAGAAAAGATAAAAGAACTTGACCTGGAAAACCTGACCCCTCTCCAGGCTTTTCAGTTGCTGACCAGATGGAAAGAAGAATTGATTAAAAAAGAGACCAAATTCAATCAATAATCGTCTTCTTCCTCAAAATCCAGGTCTTCTTCCTCTTCCTCGTAATCTTCTTCGAAATCTTCGTCCTCGTAATTAGCTTCGTCCAGTTCTTCCCTTCTTTCTTCAATAGCGGCCTCAAATTCTTCCTCATCATCGTAACGTCGCAGGTAGTTGTTTGAGGTGTCACTGTAACAAAGTTCTAAATAGTCATCTTCAATGACACAGAAAACAGACATTTCGTGAGTTGAGTGAAGATTGCCGATTGTCTCAATAATGTCGGCTGCCTTTTTGATAGCATCAAGTGTCGCCCAGCTGTAGATTTCGATTTCTTCCATGCTTATTCACACCTCCAGCAAAAAAATATTTATTTTTTTTCTCTTGTCAAGTGCCAATTTCTTTCAGGTTAAGACATAGTATCCAGTTTAAGGGGATAGAAAGAAACAGATTTTTCGGTATAACAGCCTCTAGCCCGCCTGATGGGCCATCTGAAAGGGTTATATCGGGAATCGGCAATGATGTGTTTACCCTATTAGAATTTAGGGTATAATAAAAAGGCTGATTTAAAAAAATTTTAAGAAGCTATCTGTGGCAGGAGAAAGCGGGTTTCGGCATTTTTTGAAGAATGGCTTTTTATTTTTATTCTGCTAGCACTATAATTAGCATTATAATAGCTAAAAAATTTGAAAAAAGGAGGAATGGTCATGAGATGGGATAGATTTACGGTAATGTCGCAGGAAGCTTTGCAGATAGCTCAAGCTAAGGCTTTGGAACTTGGGCATCAGGAGTTAAAGCCCGAACACGTGCTGTGGAGTTTTCTCACGCAGGATGGAAACATTATCAATAATCTTCTCTCTAAGATAGAAGTCAACCCAGCTGAATTGAAAAAAGAGCTGGAGAAAACTTTAGAACGGTGGCCCAGGGTGCAGGGGACTAGAGAGATTTATCTCTCGACTGACCTTTCAGAGGTATTAACTGAGGCAGAGAAAGAGGCGCAGAAACTAAAAGATGAATATATTTCCACCGAACACATCTTTCTCTCCATGGTCAGGCTTAAGCACCTGGAAATTGGTAAACTAATGGCCAGGCTTCGTATAAATGAAGATGAAGTGCTCAAGGCGCTGATGGATATTCGCGGAAGCCAGCGAATTACAGACCCGGAACCAGAGTCCAAATACCAGGCTCTGGAAAAATATGCTCGGGACCTGACGGCCCTAGCCAGGCAGGGAAAGCTAGACCCGGTCATCGGTCGGGAAGAGGAAATTCGCCGGGTAATCCAGGTTCTCTCTCGTCGCACCAAAAACAACCCCGTTTTGATAGGTGAAGCTGGTGTGGGTAAGACTGCCATAGTGGAGGGACTAGCTCAAAGAATTGCCAATGGAGATGTTCCCCAATCGCTTAAAAACAAGCGCTTGCTGGCTCTGGATATGGGGTCCTTGCTGGCCGGAACCAAGTACCGCGGTGAATTTGAAGATAGACTTAAAGCCTTGCTCAAAGAGATAAAGGAATCAGGGAACGTCATTCTTTTTATTGACGAGCTTCATACTATTGTGGGGGCCGGAGCGGCAGAGGGAGCAGTGGATGCATCCAACATGTTGAAACCAGCTCTGGCCCGTGGAGAACTGCGCTGTATAGGGGCTACCACCCTTAATGAATACAAGAAATACATCGAGAAAGACCCGGCCTTGGAAAGAAGGTTTCAGCCAGTTTATGTAGGCGAACCCTCGGTGGAAGATACCATTTCCATTTTGCGTGGTCTGAAAGAAAAGTACGAAGTGCATCATGGGGTGAAGATAAAAGATTCAGCTTTGGTGGCAGCTGCCGTGTTATCTAACCGCTACATCAGCAATCGGTTCCTTCCTGACAAAGCTATTGACCTGGTAGATGAAGCTGCTTCCCGGATCAGGGTGCAGCTGGACAGCCTACCGGAAAATATTGATGAGCTGGAAAGAAGAATCACGCAGCTGGAAATTGAAAAACAGGCTCTGAAAAAAGAAAAGGACCAGACTTCTAAAGAGAAATTGCAGAAAATTGAAAAAGAGCTGGCTGAGCTCAAGGAACAGAGCAATGCCCTTAAGGCCCAGTGGAAAAGGGAAAAAGACCTCATTGACCAGATTAACAAGATCAAGGAACAGATTGACGCCCTGAAGATAGAAGAACAAAACGCAGAACGTCGTGGTGACCTGGAAAAAGTAGCGGAAATCAGATATGGAAAGTTGATTGAATTAAACAAACAGATAGAAAAACTTTCAGCCGAGCTGGCAGAAATTCAGAAAAAAGGTAAGATGCTTAAAGAAGAGGTAGATGAAGAAGATATCGCCCAGGTGGTCAGCCGCTGGACTGGTATTCCGGTCAGTAAGATGCTGGAAGGTGATGTGGAACGGTTGATTAAAATGGAAGAATTGCTCTCCAGAAGAGTTGTTGGTCAGGAGCATGCGATCAGAGCTGTGGCTGATACCATCAGGAGAGCCCGGGCTGGTCTTCAGGAGCCAACCAGACCCATAGGTTCTTTCATTTTCCTGGGACCGACTGGCGTGGGCAAAACAGAATTAGCTAGAGCACTGGCAGAGTTCTTGTTCAACGATGAAAAAGCCATGGTCCGTATAGACATGTCTGAATACATGGAAAAGCACTCAGTGGCCAGGCTGATTGGTGCTCCCCCGGGATATGTTGGTTATGAAGAAGGTGGTCAGTTAACCGAAGCGGTGAAAAGGCGGCCATATTCTCTGATTTTGCTGGACGAAATTGAAAAAGCTCATCCCGATGTCTTTAACATTCTACTGCAGATTCTTGATGATGGGCGCTTAACTGATGGAAAAGGCACCACCGTTGATTTCCGTAACACTTTGATCATAATGACTTCTAACCTGGGAAGCCAGGTGATTAAAGAACTCAGTCATGATTATGAGCGGATGGAAAAAGAGGTGCGTAAGATTCTGGAATCCCATTTTAAGCCTGAATTTCTCAACCGAATCGACGAAATAATTATCTTCAAACCATTGACCAAGGAAGTAATTCTCAAGATTGTGGAGCTGCAGCTTGACCTGTTGCGAAAGAGGCTAGAAGATAAAAAAATTGGGCTAGAAGTTACAGAGCGGGCTCGGGAAATCATTGCTGAGCGTGGTTTTGACCCGGTCTATGGAGCTAGACCGCTGAAAAGGACTATTCAAAAAGAAATCCAAAACCCCCTGGCCATGAAAATTCTGGCGGGTGAATTTAAAGAAGGCGATACAGTGCTTGTGGATGTAGGGCCAGAAGGAGAAATGGTTTTTAAGAAAAAATAGGATTATAATAGAAGAAAATTTTTTTAAGGAAGTAGAGATAAAAAATGAAATGGAAGAATGTGGTTATTTCTTTTACCATAGTGATTCTGCTTGGTCTCCCGGCCTATTCCAACGGATTGAACCTGAATGGCCTCGGTACCAAAGCTGTGACCATGGGAGGTGCTTTTATAGGTCTGGCAGATGACTTCAGCCTGGCTTACTGGAACCCAGCCGGAGCTGCTTTTCTTACCAGGCCATTGCTGGGCAGTTACCTTACTGACCTGGTGCCGACAAATTACTATTCTCTGAGCATTCCCCCTGATTTAACCCTTGAAGCCAAAACCAAACTTTCTCATTATCTTGGCTTTATGCTTGCTTATTACCAGCCATTGTCTCGGAAACTGGTGTTTGGTGTTTCGGTCTACACACCAGCTGGATTAGGAGCCAACTGGAAAGGGGATGACCTTAAGTTGATAACTGATGGTGTAGCTTACGACTGGACAAGTAAAATAGGTGTTTTCACGATTTCTCCTCTATTAGCCTGGAAGATTTCTGAGCAGATTAGTCTGGGGGCAACTTTGAACCTGAATTACGGCACATTCAGTTTGAAAAGATGGGCTGGAGAAGCAGAAATGGAACCAGGGTCTCCGGTAAATCTGGGTCAATACGAGGAAAGTCTTCATGGCTGGGGGACAGGTTTAACTGTTGGCTTACTGGTCAAACCAGCCTGCTGGGTGAGTTTTGGAGTCACTGTTAAAACCCCTTCCGTGGTCCACTTTAAGGGGACGTCTACTATATTTCTTCTGAGTTATCTTGGTTATCCGGAAAGCTCTGAGGTAAAGAGAAATATAAAATGGCCCTGGTTCATAGGAGCGGGCGTGGCCTTTAAACCTAATGAAGATATCACTCTAACAGCTGATGTACAGTGGACTGGCTGGAGTTCAGTGGGCACTATAAAAAGCACTTTTTCTGACCCGGTCTGGCAGAATATGATGGCCATGGGTGGCGGCGATGAAATGCTACTGGACTGGAAGAATAGAGTTCAACTGAGATTTGGAGTTCAGTACCGGGTTAGCCAAGGCCTCTTTTTAAGGGGAGGAATTTATCATGATCCTTCGCCGGCGCCGGACAGGACTATGAACATTCTGCTTCCAAATTTTGATTTTACTGGTCTGGCTATAGGGCTGGGGTATGAATTTCAGGGACTGTCGGTTAACTGGGGATTGGAGTACCTGTCCGGCAAGAAACGGGAAGTTACTGTGGAAGAACTCATGCTGGCTGGGACTCTTGGCCAGGCTATGCCCGGGACTTATCGCATGCACCTTTTGGTGCCGAACATCTCGGTGTCTTATAGGTTTTAAGTTCTAGATTTCTAAACCCTCCTGAGTAAAAAAGTTAGGCAGTTCTCAAGAGGAAGACCTTAAGTAAGAGAACAAGTTGGGTAGCCAGTTTTTATGTTCAAAAGAATAGCCAATATGCTGGAAAAGGAAAAGGCAGGCTTCTGCCACTTGAGTGTCATACAGAATGCCCTTATTCTCTTCCAGCTCGTTAAAGGCTTCCTGTAGACTCAAGGCTGGGCGATAGGGGCGGTGAGAGACAATTGCTTCCACCACATCAGCCACAGCTATTATTCTGGCTTCAAGTAAAATCTGGTGACCGCAAAGCCCTTGTGGATACCCAGAGCCATCCCATCTTTCGTGGTGCTGAAGCACGATGTCGGCTACCGGCCAGGGGAAGCTTATGGTTTTTAGAATGTCATGGCCAGCTTCAGGATGAAGTCGCATCAGGTTTTGTTCATTCTGGTTAAGCTGGCCCGGTTTAGCAATTATCTCCGCCGGCACCATTAATTTCCCAATGTCATGAATAGAAGCGGAGACTCTGACGGCTTCAATAGTTTCTCTTGGGAGCTTCATAACTGTGGCTATGGCTCGGGCCAGGTCTGAAACACGCTGATGATGCCTGGCGTTATAAGGGTCCTTAATTTCTATGACCCGGTTGAGAGCGGTTAGTGTTCCGTGATAGACTGAACGCAGCTCGTACATCTTTTGCTCCATTTCCTGATTAGGTTCATTTTGCCCCGCAATTGAAAAATTAAGCAGGAAGAGTTCATCCTTTCCCAGTTTGACCAGATTTACTCTAGCTGGGGTTGACTGGATACTCCATTCTTTAGATTTTATGTTTAAGTGTATCAAATTATTGGTTGGTACTGTCGCCGATAAATTTTTTAGCTTTTCTTTATCTAATCCATCGAGAAAATAATCAGGTTCCCGGTTGAAGACTTCTGAAGCGGGGAAACCTAACAAAGAGGCAGCTTTAGGAGTACAGGCCAGAATTTTGTTTTCCTGGATAATGAGCATTGGTTCGGGAAGCTGGTTTAGTAGCTGCTGTAGAAATTTTGGAGGGGAGTTTTCAACCCAGAAATGATTGTTAGGTTGATTTATGAGTAATGAAGTTGAATTTGAAAAATAATGT
>JACIYK010000043.1:0-4412 GCA_014359965.1 Candidatus Aminicenantota bacterium | reverse complement strand
AATTTTTGCCAGACCCCTTGAGAGTTGAGCAAGTTTAAAGTGACTTTTTCTCCCGGGGTTCTTGAGCCCCAGAGTTTTTCCAGGTCAGCAGAGCTGAAAATATTGTTTAATAACTCATGTTCAGGCCCATCTTTGTCCTGTTCAGATTCTTTCTCAGAGAAACCAAGAATATTCCGGAGGGCCTGGTTAAGGTAGACAACTTTTCGCTGATGGATAAGAATTAAACCGAAAGGTAATTTTTCTAAAAGTTCGACCAGCCAGTTGGGCTTGATTTCTTCTAAATTCAACATTACTCGCTTGCAAATTCGTGGCTCGGTAAAAAGAAATCAATTATAATCTTTGTTAATACCTTGTCAACACCGAAATATAAAAAAACTGATGATTAGCTAGAAAAATTTTGG
Source organism: Candidatus Aminicenantota bacterium (assembly GCA_014359965.1). Classification (GTDB taxonomy): domain Bacteria; phylum Acidobacteriota; class Aminicenantia; order Aminicenantales; family Saccharicenantaceae; genus Saccharicenans. The sequence goes on along the minus strand of JACIYK010000043.1, from coordinate 4,011 downwards.
TTCTTAAAATCCAGGATTAAAAATTGAAGCGGTTTGTTTAAATATATAAAAAGGTGGGAATGGCCAGGGACGGAATCGAACCGCCGACGCAGGGATTTTCAGTCCCTCGCTCTACCGACTGAGCTACCTGGCCATCCAGTAACTCATCGTCAGCCATCATAAATCTTTTATAAGTATATTTATCCAGAAATTAAAGTCAACTGTTGAAATAAAAAATTTTAAATGAGCTGAAATTCTTTAAAATGGCCCCCTGGAAAGCAGTAAAATTGTTTTTCCCTGACTTCCTCAGTTAGAAAATGACCATCTAAAAGCTAAATTGAAAACAGAAAGGAGGTGTGTTATTCTTTTTAGGGAGCTAAAGGATTAATGGATGAAAAAGTAATAAAAGAGCTTCTTCTTCGGGAGAATGAAACGTTCAGGAAACTGTCTCAGGAGCACCAGAAATGCGAGCAAGAGCTGGCCGAGCTCAGAGCGCGCCAGTTTCTGCCCGAAACAGAGCGGTTGAAGGAAAAAGAGCTAAAAAAGAAAAAACTCCAGCTAAAGGACGAGATGTACCGCCTGATTGAAGAATACCGTCAGCGAATGAGGCATGATGACTAAAAAAGACAAACGAAAATTAAGGGTAGCCCTGATTGGTACAGACTCTCTGCGTGGTCAGGAAATAAAAAATCTGCTTGGTACTGTTAAATTCCCTATTAAGTCAATGGAGTTTTATGACCCGGAGGTAGAGGAAGAATACAGCAAGCTAACGGAATTCAAAGAAGAACCTAAAGTCATACATCACCCGGACCCTTACTTGCTGGAGGGTTTGGATTTAGTTTTTTTGGCGGCTGACCGAGAAACCAACCGGCGCTTTGGCTACCTGGCAAAAGAAAAAGGCTATCGGGCAATTGACCTGAGGGAAAGTTTTGTGGATGACCTGGAAGTTCCGGTGGTGGTAGTCGGGGTTAACGATTACGTCCTTAAAGAGAAGGATTCATATCTTATTTCTAACCCCAATCCAGGGTCTATTTTGCTGACCCAGGTTTTCGCCGCCATTCAGAAAGATTACCAGCTGCAAAAGGCAGTGGCCATGATACTTCAACCTGTCTCAGCCTATGAGAACGAGGGTATAGAAGAACTGGCTGAACAGTCTTATGCTCTTCTTTCTAGCACCAGCCTGAATAAAAAGGTATTCCGGGAACAGATTGCTTTTAATTTTCTACCGGCAGTAGACCGGCCAGAAACGGATGGGTTTTCACTAAGAGAGAAACAGATAAAGAAAGAAGTTGGCCGTATTCTTTCAACCGATTTTGCCTTTAGCCTGTCACTGGTGCAGGCTCCGGTTTTTCATGTCTGCTCAGTAATGATTTTTGTCGAATTAAAAGAAAGCCTGAAAATAAGTGACCTGGAAAAAGTTTTTGCTAACCGGGAAATTTTTAAGTTGATTCCGGCTGGCGCTCAGGATCAGGTTTGCAACGTCAAAGTGGCCGGGCAAGATAAGATTTATATCGGACATATTAAAAAAGATGACTCCATAAAAAATGGCTACTGGCTTTATGCGGCAGCTGATAATCTGACCGTTGGCTCAGCTCTAAATGCCTTAAACATTGCCAGAAAAATGTTTGACCTGGATTGAAGTTCTAGAGGGAGAATGTTAAATGATTCGCAGTATGACCGGATTTGCCGAAGAAAATTTTAAGAGTCAGACTTTACGGCTGAGAATTTTCATCAAAACTCTTAACCATCGTTTTTTTGATTGGGTCTATAGGGGTGATAATTTGGGGGAAATGGAAAATATCCTTCGGGTTATTACCCAGAAGAAAATAGTCCGCGGCCGGGTGGAAGTTCTGCTGGAGATGGATTTTCTTTCTCCTGAGAGATGGGAATTTAAGGTCAACCGGCCCCTGTTAAAAAGGATAGTGAAAGAGTTAACGCTACTTTCCCGTGAAGTGGCCCTGCCTTTTAACTTGACCATTGAGCAGCTTTTACGGGTTCCCCAGCTGGTGAGCATAAGCCAGAAAGAATTAACCAGAGAAGAAAAAACCTTTGTTTTAAATGCCTTTGACAAGGCCCTGGATAAGATTGTCAGCCAGAGGGAAAAAGAGGGGCGAGAAATCAGCCGCCAGTTGATACGTCATCTGGAAAAAATCAAAAAATCTATAGAAGTAATTGAGAGCATCATCAAAAAACAGCCGCGGCAGCTGGAAGAAAAACTAAAAAGGAAACTCCAGGATTTAAATCATAACAGTTATTCAGAAGAAAGGCTCTCCGAAGAGGTGGCTTACCTGATGCAAAAATTTGATGTGGCCGAAGAAATAAGCCGGATAAAAAGCCACCTCAATTCTTTCTCCGAATTGGTTCAGCCCGAAGTAAATGAGCCGGTGGGCAAAAAACTGGACTTTCTGGCCCAGGAATTATCAAGAGAGGCCAATACGCTCAATGCCAAAGCTCAGGACTTGGGTATCATCAAGCACTGTTTGCAGATTAAAAATGAGATTGAAAGCATCAGACAGCAGGTGCAGAATTTAGAATGAGTTCTGACTAATTTTTGTCTCGGGAGGGAATAGCGGCAATGATTTATGTGGTTTCCGGTCCTTCTGGCTGTGGTAAGTCGACTCTAATTAAAAACCTGTTAAAGGAGATGCCAGAATTGAAGTTCTCGGTTTCCTACACCACTCGGCAAAAGAGACCAAATGAAGTTGAAGGACGTGATTACTACTTTATCAGCCGCGAGAAATTTGAAGAAATGAAGCAAGCCGGGGTTTTTCTGGAGTGGGCGTTAGTTCATGACGAATATTATGGAACTGCCTGGGAAGAGATAAAAAATAAAGGGCAGAGCGGCGATTTGCTTCTAGATATCGATGTTCAGGGAGCCCGCCAGGTCAAGAAGAAACTGGAAAGGGCAACTTTTATTTTTGTTGTTCCGCCTTCTTATTCTGAACTGGAAAGAAGGCTGAGACAGAGGAAAACAGATTCTCCCAAGGCTATTGCTATAAGACTAAAAAATGCCAGGCGGGAGATTCTGGAATCGGATTTTTTTGATTATCTGGTAATTAATGGTGAGCTCAAGAAAGCCCAGGAAGAACTCAAAAGCATCATCCTGGCCAATCGCTGCCTTTTTCGAGAGAGGCAAAAAGAATTTAAAGAAATTGTCAGAAGCTTTAAGCTCTGGCCTTGAGCTGGAGAGAAAGGTATTAAAATGAAAAAAATTGCTCTGGGAGTCAGTTCTTCCATCAGCCTTTATAAAGCCTGCGAGATAATCCGTCTGTTCCAACAGGAAGGTTATCAGGTCCGTGTCATCATGACTAGAAACGCTACTAATTTTATTAATCCATATCTTTTTACAGCCCTGACTGGGGAAAGAACCATTGTTGAACTTTTTGATGAAGAACAGCGACCAATTGAGCATATTTCCCTAGCGGATGAAGTTGCTCTGTATCTGATCGCACCGGCGACTGCTAACGTGATTGGCAAACTGGCCGCGGGTGTGGCTGATGATTTCCTGACTACCTTTTATCTGGCCACTAAAAGCCCGGTACTAATTGCCCCGGCCATGAATGAAGCTATGTTTCTGCATCCACAAACGCAGGAAAACATCCGTAAATTAAAATCTCTGGGAGTGGAATTTGTGGAACCCGAAGCCGGCTACCTGGCCTGCGGGAAAAAAGGACCCGGCCGGCTGGCTGCGCCTGAAACCATCGTGGTTCAAGGGTTGAGGCTCATTCGCCGCAAAGATATATTTAAGAATAAAGTTCTTTTAGTAACAGCCGGACCGACTAGGGAGTTTCTGGACCCGGTTCGGTTTATGTCTAATCCTTCTTCGGGGAAAATGGGCTATGAACTGGCTCGCGAAGCCTATGAACTCGGCGCAGAAGTGATTTTAATCAGCGGGCCGGTTAACCTGAACCCGCCACCTGGTGTTTATTGTGAGAAAGTGGTCTCGGCTGAGGAGATGCGTCAGGCTATGTTCAAACATTTTGACCGGGCTCAAGTAGTAGTCATGGCCGCGGCTGTGGCTGATTTTAAGTT
>JACIYK010000042.1 GCA_014359965.1 Candidatus Aminicenantota bacterium | reverse complement strand
GTCAAGAAAAAAATTTTATTTTTTTATCGGAAAGACAGTAAGAAAGGGGTAAAAAAAATGACCTTCTCCTTAAGCCTGAAAACCAGCAAAAAAGAAGAATTTATGGATTTGACGGCAAAAATTCAGGGGCTGGTGGAAAAAAGCGAGATAAAAGACGGTCTGGTTCTGGTTTACGTGCCGCATACCACCTGCGGCCTGACGATTAACGAACATGCTGACCCAGATGTGTGCGCCGACATACTGACGGCTCTTAGAAGAGCTTTTCCCGACAACCTTCCCTACTCACATCGAGAAGGAAATTCTCCGGCTCACATCAAAGCTTCGCTGATGGGAAGCTCCCAGACCATCTTCGTAGAAAATGGCCGACTCAAGCTCGGCACTTGGCAGGGCCTGTTTCTGTGCGAATTTGACGGTCCGAGAATGAGGCAGGTGTGGGTTAAAATCATATCCGATTAAAAGTCACAAGGTCATTAAAATTTGCTTCGAGCAAAAACTCTTCCGACGTAAAAGGCCGATTTGTTTACTTTAAATTAATTACTTGCTGATGGCTGACCTTTCCAGCCGGTTGCCCTCCCGAGCATCAGCTTTCTTTAACAACAGCGCAAAAAACAGACCCAAAAAACCAAGAGTGGCAAACATGATGGAAGAAGCAGTGTATGAGCTGGTTTTATCCCGCAAAAATCCGTTAAGCAAGGGGAAAAGCCCGAGACCAATATTCTGAATGGCTGTCATCAAACCAAAAGCTGTCCCCGTTCTTTCCTCACGCACGACCAAAGGAACCGAGGGCCACATGGCCGCCGGCACCAGCACAAAAGCCAGTCCCAGCGCTATCATCGGATAAACAGGGTAAACATAGGTAAGCCCCATCAACAGGTGAGCAGGCACAATAATCAGTGAGCCAAATACCATCATAGTGGCCCGCTTTCCAATTTTATCCACCAGGCTACCGGCAAAGGGAGCAAATACCATAGAAGCAAAGATGATGATAGAGCTTATCCCGCCAGCGGTGCTGAACATATGAAGAAAATTGTTGAACACCTGAGCCAGAAAACCGCCTGTTGACTCTGCTGTCCTGGCAATCCCCCATTTATCCACAAAAAAGTCCGTGGACAGGGCAGTGAAGGGAAAGATAGCCGAATAAAAGGTAAAGCAGAGTCCCGTGATATACCAGAAAGTAGGCTTAAATTCCTTAAGATCACGAAACCTGATTTTTTCCTGGACTTCTTCCGACTTAAGCTGAAGAAATTTCTCCCCGCGGCGGTCAAAAATGACATAAAGGATATTTCCCAGAAGAGAAATGGCACAGGCCAGAACTGCAGCTAAAAGCGCAAAGCGGAACCCACCAAAATAACGAGAAATAAGTTCGCCGGTATTAAAGGCAAAAAGAGAGCCGAGCCGGCTGACAGTTAGCGTAGCCCCAAAGGAAAAAGCCAGTTCTTTGTCCCTGAACCAGCGAGCGAGCATGGCGCTCTGCGCCACAATCAAAGGTTCTGAACCAGCTCCAAAAATAAACCGACCAAGAAAAAACAAAGGAATGCTTCTGGCTTTCCAGACCAGCACCGCGCCAACAAAAACCAGGATTGAAAAAAGCAAGCTGGCTTTCCTGGTGCCTAATTTGTCTACCAGCATACCACCAAAAAGTACCGCCAGAATGGCAGCCAGGCTGTACATGGTGAAAAAAGTGCCCAGAGTTTGCCTGGCTATTTTTAACTCTTCAATCAATGAAGGTGCAATGGCGGAAACAATGTCATAGGCAAAATAGCAACCAAAAGAAAGAGAAGCAATAAAAGCCAGCATTAAAAACCTGTAAGCTCGGCCTTCCGGGTTCAGCCCTAAAATCCTGGTCTTTTGCGGCATCTGGTGTCTGTCTCCTCCCTCAAAATTTCTGTTCAAAAATAAAAAAATAATCAAGCAGCCAAAATATAACAGGGTTTTAAATAAGTCAAGACGAGTTGAAGAACGTTTCCCAGTTCACTTTCAGATTTGGCAATTAAGCTAATAAACTTCTTGACCTCGGAGGTCGAGCTAGATTTTAATAAAAATGATGTCATCTGAAGGAGGCAAAATGAACAAAAAAAGCTTAGTGGGTTCAGTCAACTGGACTTATCTTATACTGCTTCTCAGCCTGATTCTGGTAATCGGTGGAGCCTTTGCTCTTTATCTGACCAAAGGCCAGAAGATAACCGTTCAGGATATAGCCTCAGCCGAAAAGATAACCGGCCTGAAATTTACCTCCAGAGAAAGAGCCATGATGATCAAAGACCTGGAAGAAAACCTTCAGAACTACGAAAAAATGAGGGAAATTCCTCTGCCCAACGAAATCTCTCCAGTTTTACTTTTCAATCCCCTTCCGCCTGGTTTTGACCTGGATAAATTCCGCAGCCAGACCGAGTTCACCTACGATGAACCACCGGAGGTTCCTTTGCCTGAAAACCTTGAAGACCTGGCTTTTTATTCAGTAAAAGAACTGGCCTGGTTGATAAAAAACAGGAGGATAAGCTCAGAATTTCTGACCAGGATTTACCTGGAAAGGCTGAAAAAATACGGGCCCAAACTCCGCTGCGTGGTTACTCTGACCGAAGACCTGGCTCTGGCCCAGGCCAGAAAAGCTGACCGGGAATTAGTCTCTGGAATATACCGCAGTCCTCTTCACGGCATTCCATATGGTCTTAAAGATTTATTCGCCACCAGAGGTTATCCGACTACCTGGGGCTCACCCATCTACAAGAAGCAGATGATTGACGAAAATGCTACCGTATTTGAAAAACTGACCAGGGCTGGAGCCGTGTTGGTGGCCAAGCTCAGCATGGGTGAGCTGGCCTGGGGAGATGTCTGGTTTGGTGGCCTGACCAGAAATCCCTGGGACCCAAACCAGGGCTCAAGCGGTTCATCAGCTGGCTCAGCCTCAGCCACGGCAGCCGGGCTTGTAGCCTTTGCCATAGGCACTGAAACCTGGGGTTCCATTGTTTCTCCTTCAACCCGCTGTGGGACCTCAGGCCTCCGTCCAACCTTTGGTCGGGTCAGCCGTCATGGAGCCATGGCTCTCAGCTGGAGCATGGATAAAATCGGACCAATCGCCAGGACAGCTGAAGACCTAGCACTTATTTTCCGGGAGATAGTTGGACCTGACGGTCTGGACCGCACGGTATTTGACCTACCGTTTAGCTATAACGGCCAGGAAGAATTAAAAAGCATCAAAGTTGGCTACCTAAAAAGTGCCTTTGACCAGGTTAGAAATAATAAAGAGAAATATTTGGCTGTTCTGGATACGCTCCAAGGCCTTGGTGTTGAACTGGTAGAAGTCAACTTGCCAGAAATTGATCCTTACATCATAAGTTTTATCTTAAACGCAGAAGCCGCCGCGGCTTTTGATGAGCTGACGAGAAAAAATCTTGACGACCAGATGGTCAGACAGGGCCGGGAGGCCTGGCCTAATGTTTTCCGCCAGGCCAGGTTCATTCCGGCCGTTGAATACATCCAGGCCAATCGCCTGCGTAGCTTGCTCATCGAAGAAATGAACCGGAAACTTAAAGGGATTGATGTTTATGTCACCCCATCAGGCGGGACCAGTCTTCTGCTGACCAATTTAACCGGTCATCCCCAGGTAGCCGTCCCCTGCGGTTTTGATGATAAAGGCCGACCCTTAAGCATTTCTTTTGTCGGTAATCTTTTTGAGGAAGGCAAAGCCCTGCGAATAGCTAAAGCATACCAGGAAAGTACTGGCTTCCATTTAAAACATCCCGATTTATCTAAACTGGAAAGCTTAAAGAATTAATTATATCAGGTAATTATCTTCTCAATTAACTTTTTTGCCCTGAACGGGGACAGAAATGTTAATTTCGTTATTATAAACTATCCCCTCCATTTCTTCCCCACTTACCTTGAGATCAAAAGTCCAGGGCCGAACCAGGCCATCTGGCGGGGAAGCCACGGTCAGGACAAAAGTCAGCGTTTCATTTTCCAGCTTTAGTTCGGTCAGTGGAACATCAGAAAATGTTCCATACTGGTCTGTCATCCGGCCAATAAGAGTATCTTTTTCCAGTTCAAGCTGCATAAGCAAATTAATGACCATACCCTCCGCCTCAATAACCAGCTCCCATTTCCCGACCAAATTTTCTGGTTTAACAGCCGTTTTTTCTTGAGGTACTACCCCGGGCTGAACAGCGCCAATCAATAATAAAAATACGGGCATACACAACATCCATCTACTAATGGACATATCCACTTTACCTCCAGAACATATTTGCCAAATTTTCTTACAATATTTTTCATTTTTTAGCAAGAATATTTTCATCTCTAAGGCTGCCAGTTTTGTTGTATAATCAAAATATGGAACTGGATTTAATAAACTTCAATCAATTTCAGGAAAAATTGGAGCTGGGCCTTAAACACCTGGAAAAAGAAGATTTCCTTAAGCGACTGCTGAAAAAAGACTTTACTCTCTGGAAAGACCAGGACCAGGAGATAACCAACCGGCTAGGCTGGATGGAAAGCCCGCTAAGTATGCAGGGTTTTCTGGCGGATTATAAACAGGAAGGCCGAGAGCTGGAAGCAGAAGGGATAAAGCACGTCGTGCTTCTGGGTATGGGTGGTTCCAGTCTGGCTCCTAAGACTATCAACGACCTTCTTTCTTCACCTGGCAGACGGCAGTTTACCATGCTGGATTCTACCTGTCCGGAAGAAATTCTGAAGGTAGCCCGGATGACCGACAGACAGGCTGGCGAAACCATGTTTATTGTTTCTTCTAAAAGCGGAACTACCACAGAAACGCTTTGTTTTCTGAATTTTTTCTATGCCAGACAGAAAAAAATTCTGGGCCGTAAAGCTGGTCATTATTTCGTGGCCATTACTGACCCAGGAACACCGCTGGAAAAAATAGCCCGAAGCCTTGAATTCAGAAAAATAATACCTGGTTTCCCTGAGGTCGGCGGCAGATTTTCTGCTCTTTCGCCCTTCGGACTTTTTCCGGCCGGACTACTGGGGCTGGACCTGGAAAAATTCCTGACCCCAGCGGTCAAAAGCTGTCTCAACCTGAAGAACGGCAGCTACCAGCACCCTGGGCTCAGATTGGGCCTGGCTTTAGGCAAACTGGCCGTGGAAGGCTATAATAAGTTAACTCTGTTTCTGCCAACAGAATGGAAGAGCTTTGGCCGCTGGCTGGAACAACTTATTGCTGAAAGCACTGGCAAAGAAGGCCGAGGTATAGTGCCGGTGGTAGAGTCCATGCCAATTTCAACTGGAAATTACAGTCAGGACCGGGTCTTTGTCCTTTACAGTCCAGGAGAAATGGTTGATGTTTTCCAGACAGAAAGACTGCAGCGAATCAGCCGCTCTCACCCCTTAATTCACATAACCGGCCAGTCAGAAGAACTGGCTGAACATTTTTACGCCGCGACCTGCGGCTGAAAGATAACCGTGGGTTTATTGAGGCTTGTAAGAAAAGCCAGGAAGTTATTCCTGTTTTTATCTTAGACCGGAAGCTTCTTCGGGAGCTGGATAGCCCGGCTTCAAGAACCGGCTTTTTGCTTGACTGTCTGCGTCAGTTAAACCTTCAGCTAGAGGAAAAGGGCAGCCGACTCTATAGCTTTTACGGACAACCGGAAAGAATTTTAGACCAGCTCGTCTCAGAGTTGAAAGCGGAAGCTGTTTACACCAATCGCAGTTATTCCTGGAAGGGACAGCGAACTCAGAAGAAAATTCAAGACCTGTGCAGGAAAAGAGCGATTTTCTTTAAGGATTTTAATGATTCCCTCCTGGTGCCGCCGCAAAAAATCGAGGCCCGCAAGGTTTACAGCTCTTTTTTCAGACTGTGGCGAATGGCTCTGGCCAAAGAAGATATTTCTGTCTGGCCTGAACCTGGCCGAGTCCAGACGCCGAAACTGAATTGGCCAGCGCTGGGCGAGACTTTTAAGCTGATACCTCATGAGACAAATAGGCACTGGAAGCCAGATTATGCTGAGCTCCGGCTAAAGCAATATGATTTTAAGGATTATGATGAAGGCCGGAATCAGCTTGATGTTGATGGCACTAGCCGTATGTCGGTGGCCATCAGGTTTGGCCTGATTTCTATTAGACAGGTGTTGAAGCGGGCCCTGGAGCAGCTCGCGCCTGACAGTCAGTTTGTCAAAGAACTGGCCTGGCGGGAGTTCTGGTACCACATCTGCCACCATTTCCCCTGGACTGAAAACATGGAATTCCAGGAGAAGCGCCGGGGTCTTAAGTGGCTTAATCGGGAAGAAGATATCAGAGCCCTGGAAGAAGCCCGAACTGGTTATCCAATCATTGATGCTGCCATCCGTCAGCTGCAAGAAGAAGGCTGGATGCACAACCGGGCTAGGCTGGTGGTAGCTTCCTTTGTCACCAAGGACCTGCTTTTAGACTGGAGAATAGGGGAGAAGTTTTTCAAAAAATACCTGCTTGATTATGATGAGGTGGTTAACACCGGCAACTGGCAGTGGTCAGCCTCGGTTGGAGCTGACCCGCGGCCTTTCCGCATGTTTAATCCTGTTCTTCAGGAGCAAAAGTTTGACCCGTACTGCCGGTACATTAAAAAATATCTGCCTGAATTGAAGAAATTAAGCTGTCGCCAGATTCATTCTCTGGAGCTTCCTGGTTATTATCCACCTGTTGTGGACCACAGGGCCGCCACCATCAGAGTAAGACAGGTCTACTTAAACCGGGCTTGAAAAAAAATAGGAAATATAGTTTGTGTCCCCATTTTATAAGTCAAGAAGCTTTATGGTCTCAGCATAGACCAAGCGTTTGTACTTTTTAGGAACAGCCGCTACGGCTCTGGCTGATTTGTCTATTTCGTCAGTGTTAAAAATTTCATACTCACGAACCGCCAGTCGGTAATCCTTTATTTGAATTCCTTTAGGTATTTTCAAAGTGCCTTTCCAGATGAAAGTGCCAACTTCACCGGCCCCCGCTCTTTGGGGGTTGAGAGTAACAGCCGCCTCAGGAACTGGCTCCCAGCCGAGTTCTTCGGGCAGGTTGGTGTTCTTTTTCTCCAGAGCCACTTCTACCACTCCAGGTCCACTTCCGGCATAACCCTGGATGAAGCTGACACCGCTCAGTGTAAAGTTAATCTCACTGAGGTTAGAGGGGTTGAAGGTAACGACCAGGTTTCTTTCAGGCAGAATTTGAGCAAAGTTGGCTACTACCACTTTGGAAAGATGAGCTCCTTCTACGGAATCAGGCTGGAACCTGGCCAGGGCAAGTCTAATAAATGGGAAGTATGCCTGGCCGGAGTCCAGTTCCAGGTCACAGTACCAGAGCTGGCGTTCTTCATCATACTCCACCTGATGTCCAACGGCTATGAATTTCTTTTCTTCCGGCATTTCCAAAAGAGGCAGTTCTCCCATAATTTCTACAGCCGAAGGGAAAGCTTCGGGCAGGGGATATTCTGGAGGAGCTACCGGTCCAGACCTCCAGATTGGGTCAGCACCCCAGAGGGTGACGTAGGGCTTGTATTTTTCGGCTACAGGAGGAACTTTGACTGATAAACCAGATGGCACAAGCTTTTTGGAAATCTGCGGTATAGCTTTAATTTTTGCTCCTGTATCTCTCTGTATTGCTGGACGGACAGCGGGAGCAGGCTGCTGGCTGGAGATAGCTGGCCTTTTAGGTGTGATGTTCAGACCAGGTGGTAGAATCACGGCCAGAAGTTCTCCCTCACCCGATGAATACCACGGTCTTTCCAAATAAACACGCAGACCAGTTTTTCTGGTGCTGGCAAACCGGGTTCCTTCCTTGCTTCTTTCCCACTTAAAAGAAGGAATAACATAGACCAATTTTGGCATAGCGGGCGGAGCCGAATTTAAAACTTTAACCTCTATCGGGTCGCTGGTTCTGGTATACCCGGTTTCTTCTGGCAGTTCGCTGGAAGGAAACTGCTCCTGGTACCTGGTGGTAGAAATCAATCGGTAGTTCACCCTCCTGAATTTGGTGTCGCCGAATTCATGCTTATAAACGGGCGCTTTTAGGGCTGTGGCCAGAGCAGTAGTGGTAGCTCTGGCGGTTTGTAGCTGCAGGGCTCCTGTTTTTTGTTTTCTGGCTTCTGGTTTGGGGGTAAGTTCGAGTTTATTCATATCAGGAGTAATCTTAAACTCCAGAACATGTGCCTTGCCTTCGATGATCCTGGGCCCGGGTTCGTTTAGGTAATCCACAGGCTCTTTCCAGTCGGCCAAGAGTTCGGCCTTGGAAGTGCTTGGGCCGTGGAGGTTAAACTCGCCAAACAGGACAGCTGAAGTCTGACCCAGCGTTCTCTGGGTTTCCAGAAATTTAGTGACAGGCCGGCCAACAGGCTGCAGAGTGGCGTGTATCAAGGTAATTTCTCTAAAAGGCGTCATCAGCCAGTTTCTTCCCTGAAGGGCGATGGTGCGCGTAGCTGTCAGATTAATCTTCGGAGGTCGCAACGTTTTTATTACCTGAATCTGGCCTTCGGGTAAGCCGCGCGGCGGCTGGAGGACTTTCTGGGGCAATATTCTTTCCGGTTTTTCTAACCAGCGGTATAGTCCCTGAATCGGTAGAAACCTTTCCGGAAAATAACAGCTGAGGCGCAAGGTCACTGATTCTCCTTTTTTCAGGTAAACGGTCAGCACACGGGACGAATTATCCCAACGGGCTGGTTTGCTGCCTTCTTCCAACCTGATTCTAAAGGGACGGAAGTCTGGCCAGTCTCCAGAAAATTCGATCATCATGGGGTCAGGGGCACCGTAAGGCAAACCGCGGATGCAGGCCCCCCGGGCCCAGGGGTCCGGAAAGTAAGGCAGTTCAACCTGCTCGCCGGGTTCTAATTCTTTGAATTGACCAGGGTCTTTCTGGCAGATTAATGAATAAACTTCAGGTTTGAGTCCCGAGCTGCCGTCAAACAGGCCGTGAAGCTCGGCATCAAACTGAGAAATCTTTGGTGGTGCTATATGCCGGTCAGAAACCTGTTCGGTGGGTATAGTATCTTTTTCGAGGGATTCGTTAAAGCTTTTAATCACCATATGGTCAACGTTTTCTCCGCTTTTCATCTCCTGCCTGGGAATAATGACCGGTGAAGGCACAGGGTCAAAGCGGGAAAAAGTAAAAGCCGGTTTTGAAGGTGGAGGAATGGCTTTACTATCATCTGGGTTTTCCAGCGGCTGGCTATTGCCGGCCAGGTCCACGGCTCTAGCCCTCAGCCTGTAGCCAACACCATAGCGCAATCTCGGCAGTGAGCCTGGTTTGGGTTTGAATCTGGTTTCCAGCAGGAAATCGCCCAGGGCTTTATTTTCTATGGCGGCTGGATTGTCGTTAGGGTCGATGGTTTTTCCGGGTCTGGGAGCGACCAGGCTCCAGCCATCCCAGTGGAAAAGAGATTCGTGGGCGAAAATATCATCAGATGATTCGTCGGCCGACTGGGTGACAGCCGGTGAAATGAAACCTTCATCTTCCAGCGTTATTTCTTTGTTCAGGCGGACAAAGCGGTAAGTCCCAATTCTCTGACACAGCGAGTGCCATTTTCTTGATTTTTCGTCCCAGACATCAACCCGGTAGCCCTGGAAAAGGTCTTCCGCATAGAGAGTAATCTCTCTTTTTTTGACCAGGTCGTTGTTTAGCTCCACCGCCCTAACCAAAACTTCGGCAATGCTTTTGGCGTGTTCGTTTTTAATCACTCCCAGTCCGCTTGAGCGCAGGGCCGGAAGCTCGGCTCTTTCTTTGGTTTCAGCAGTATCTGCCAACTCCGCGGTTTTCAAAGCCACCGAGTCCACATCCAGTTGAATAATATCGTATTGCTCCTCATCGGCTAAGTTCAGAAAGCCATCAACCACCTCGGGTGGCGTCTTGCTGGAAGCAGCTTCAAAAACACCGCGAATCGGGTCGTAATTGTAAGCGGTCTTAGGAGTTTCGTCATTACGGCCTTGAGGCACTAATTTTATCCAGCCACTGGAGGGAAAATCAGCCGGTACTTCCATCTCAAAATCCAGAGCCAGCCCCAGTAGTCTCATGAGAGCTGGATAATTGGTGAGGAAGGCCAGCGCCTGATGGAAATCAATTTCTGGCCTGGTAATAGGCACTTTTTTTACGATGGGCTGCTTGGTTTTGGGGTCAATGGTAATCCTGTTTTTTGGCTTGTAGAAATCTCTCAATAGGAAAAAATCCTTGGTGGGTTGAGGAAGAGGAGAAACCTGAACGGCTTTAATCTTCTGGCTTTCAGCTTCTCGTCTTACTGACTGAGCCATGACCTGATGAGTGGTGCGCAACTGGACTGTTCGAGCAAAACGGGGGTCGGTAATGGGTTTTAAGCGTATCTGAGCCAGCCCGTCGGTATGAAACAATTTTTCTACCGGGGGCGGTTCTTCCGGTGATTCGGCCGCAACGTTCAAGTATTGGGAAGCAACAAAAGTCAGCACATTTTTGACCGGGTAAGAAAACACCAGGTTTTTGCTCAGATCAGCCATCTTGAAGTTAAAGACGGGTGATTCAGGCTTGAAGATTGCCAGCCATAATTCCAGCTCCGGGTCGGGTGAAATTCTTTTAACTTCGTGGGGGGAGGGCGTATTTCTTTTATCATAGAACACGCCGAAGTTTATAGCTTTCACTGTTTCCGGCCAGTTTAAAATTTCCGGGAAAAGACTTAAGCTGGGAGTTTTGCCACCTTTTTCATCTTCCAGACGAATGGAGACAGCGGCTGAAAAACGAAGCTTGCCGTCTTTTACCCCATTTGGCAAGAAGGTCCACATTATAGTTGATTTAGCCATTTTCATCCTCCCTTTTAGGCAAAGGCTTCACAGTAAGCCAGCCAGTCTTTCTCTTCCATCAAGTCGCAGAACAGCGGTGCCGGCGAATGGCCGAATTCTCTTTCTACTTTGAGCGTGACTTTAATGCTGAAGAAAACAATTTTTATCTTGACCGTCAGAGAAGCCTGGCCCCAGACCCGGTTTCTGGCTTCTTCATAAGTCAGAGCCAGGTAGAATTCGGCTGAAATGCTGATTAAACCCAGGACATCTAACTCGCCTGTACAGCGGACGTAACCAGTTAAAGTTAAAGCATCATCTTCGTATTTGAAGTAGATGCCAGCCATCAGTGTCACGCCGCCGCTGGCCACGCCCAGGTTCATAGCAAAGCTGCCGCCAAATTCCAGGGCACCTTCAACTAATTTGATGCCGTTTGGCTGCAGCACGATGGCAAAGAAACCGCCGCCACCAAACATGCTCACTGTCACCAGGAATGGATTGTTCTTTTCGTTGAAGGCGAACCTCAAGGAGACCGGGTCTCCGGTAAAGGGCAGGTAAATTTCGCCGCTGAATTTAAGGTTCTGAAGGGTGAAAACACCAAAGGCCACATCTGGTATAGAAAGGGCATAACCAAGCTTGGCTCCTGAGGCATCGACTTTCACTATTGGTTTTCCGCTAAACCCGCTGTCAGCATCGCTGAAACCGCCGGGCAGTGGAATTTTGTCCAACAATTCTTTGATGAACTTAAGCGGCCCCTGAAAGTCTATGGAAGCAATTTTCGGGTCAACATCGGTCTTCTTGCCTTTTTCAGCGGTGAAGGTAAATTTTGAGAATTTAATCAGGATAAAAGTGGTAATGCCTTTAATCAGGTCCAGGGTAAAGTCGGTTAATTCGCCTTTGATTTTGTAAGTGGCTTCTTTGCCATTAAAGTAGGTAATGGCTTCCACGTTTAAGGTCAGAGTTGATTTGGTGCCATCCCGGCTGGCAATAAATATCAGGACATCATGGATAGATGGAGTCCATTTAAGAACAGTCTTAATTCCCGCCGGAGTTTTCCCGTCACTTTCATAGACCTGCTCGTTTTTGATGGTCAGGGCTTTGCCGCTGTTGGCCGGACTGGTGAAATCGTTTACTTTATCAATTACGTCCTGGAGCAGAATTCCGCCCAGGATTTTTGCCTCTTTGGTAAAGAATTTTGTCGGGTCAAAGCTTCCGGAGACGATTTCCTTAATGGCCTCATCTAATACATCTCCAGTTGGGTAGGCAGAGGGACCAGAACCTGCTTCTGGTTGGGGTTCAGGGAAAGAATCGAGATTAGCTCCCACAGGTCCCAAGATTCTAGAAACCCCAACCACAGAAAAGCTCGGAGTAGCTATACCCCCTGATTTTTCAGCTTTTCCACCAGCAGCAAAGTCAAGCCGTGGTGGGTTGAGAATCTGGAAGAAAACTTCGCCTTTATTAGCTGGGGGTCTGAAGCCGTTAATTATATAAGCATCAGGATACTTAACTACTGTGCTGTCAAAGCCCACCAGGTTTTTAAGGGCTGGAATTGCCAGGGTGGCTTCTTCCATAACTGGGAAGCACATCGGCTGTTCTTTAGGTTCGAAGACTTTACGGTCGGCGTTCGGTCCTGGTTCTTTGAGCTGCCAGGTGATGTTTTCTACTTCGAAGGTGGTATCGCCTTTTTTCTTTTCCGGGGCAAAGGCTATGCTCTGTCCCATTAAATCAGGTTTTCGCCTGTTAATCGGGGTAATACTCTTAGAATTATAGGCTCCGATTATCTGTTTAATCTGGCCGAGTTCAAAGGCATAATCTGGGGCAATAAACAACATCGGCATGGAAAATTCCACTTCATTTCCTTCGAGGTCAGTGGCAATTACGTGAAAAGGAAAATCCTTTCCCCCGACTCTTGGCCAGAAAGCGTTCTTGCCTGAAGAAGGTAGAATCTGGGTGGCTGCCGGCTCGTCCAGAGGCGGCGTTTGAAGAGTAGTAATCTTTACCTTCTGGAAGGGAATTTCCCGGCCTTCATATGGTTGAAATGGGGCAGGGAAGGTTTTTTCCGGGTTACGGACAATTATGTACATTTTCTGAAAGAGATAGGCAATGTTCTGGCCGTCCTGCGCCTTGTAAAATTTCCTTTCTGTAACCTTCACCAGAGCAGCCTGATGGCCAAAAGGCAAAAGGTATCCTTTGTTGACCACTTTAACGTAATGGTCCCGGCCCATGGTGGCTAAATGTTGCCAGGTGACTACAGATAAAGGAAACATGGGCGACCAGTTGCCAAGCGAATCAAGCCAGGCACCGAGGGTAGTGAGCATGAGCTGGTTAATTTTGATCGGCTGAGGTTCATAAGCAGTATTATCGGGGTTTTTCAGGGTGTAATTACTGCTTAGATGAACAATCTGATGCCGGTCATTAGGGTCTAAGGAAAGGCGGGGTTTGCTCGTATGGCCAGAGTCTGGTCCTTTGAGGTCAGTCAAATCAACATCAGGAGACCAGATTGCTCTTACAGCCAAGTAGGGATTATCAGATTCGCTGATGGAACCGTCGGGATTCACCGCTGCCAGACGGGTGTGCCAGAGCTCCGTCCAGCCAGAGGTTGAAGCTGGAGTAGCTGTGTGCAGCCAGATATTAAAGGCGTTAGGTGAAAGAATTAACCGGTAGGGCATCTCAATGGCGGTGTGGAATTTTTCAGGTGGGGCTGGTTTAAGTAGGTTTCGAGTTATCTGAGCGAGCTGGGCCTGAGTAGCTCTGCTTTGCTTAAGATAGAGATTCTGAGCTGGTTTAGTGCTGGCCAAAACTGAAGACTTCGGTATGGCCGCTGGTTTGCCGGCTGCTGGACGAGCTGTTGAGCCAGGTTGTCCCGGAATTGAAGGTGGCAGGGCTACAGGTGCCAGGCTTGGCTGGTAAAGATGCCAGGCCAGGAGAGATTCCAGGGTCAGCGGAATTTCCTTTATTTCATCTGGAATGAGAAAGACCAGTCGGCTGGGTCCTGAGATTCTGGAGAAAACCGGTGGTGGCTTGGGGGTTTCAGATTCCGCCGGGGTGCTGGCTTCATAAAAAGCTTCTTCGGCTATACTCTGCGGCGGGAAATGAACAATAAGGTAGGCCGGTTGGGAAACATTTCCTCTGACCAGATGGGGCCTTGGCAGATTTACCAGCTTGAGGTTGATGAACTCAAAATCAAGATAGAGCAGGTCATCAGGTCTGAAGGCAGAAATCATCAGTCCGGTCTGAGGTAAGACTATCTTTTTTTGCGGGATGATTTTTTTCTGGATCTGCTGCAGCTGGCCGAGGACCGGAGTGGCTCCAAGAAGGCCAGCATAAGAAAGGAACTTTCTTCTGGTCAGGCTTTTTTTCTTCTGGTTAGAGTCGCCATTTCCCGGGTTAAGGGGATTTGGGTCTGACATAATACCCTCCTTCCATTCCCGAAAGGCAAGTTTTTTATTAGAGACACATAAAAATTATTGTTTTTACCATCCGATAGCCTTGTCTATCTAATATATTTTAATATTGAATAAGTCAAGAAAATTTTTCTTTCAGGTTAAGACATGGTTTTTAGGTTGGCCAAAGAATTATTGTTGAGGTAACCAGGTTATTTCCGTAAGCTTAATCGACATGGTGCGGTTATGGCCTTGAT
>JACIYK010000041.1 GCA_014359965.1 Candidatus Aminicenantota bacterium | reverse complement strand
CGTTGCAGAAAATAAGAGCTGGTTTCTGCCAGACTTAAATGATAGCTCTGGCTGACATCAATCAGCACGCCATCAACATCAAAACCTACTATAAACTTCCTCACCTGGCACTCCCGTTGTTAAATAATCTGAAACAAATTAACTGATTTAATTTATAATAAGAAAGGATGAACAGCAAGCTTAATCCCGAAAGCTTTCTTTATCCTTCAAGTATCAGAGAAGCCCAGTCCTGGCAGGAAATTCTGGCCAGGAAAATAAAAATCATGCCCCTGGAGAAAATACCGCAGTTTATCGCCGCTGCCGATGCCTCTTTCCTACCCAGCCGGGTGCTAGCTGTAGCTTGCCTTTTCCGCTTCCCGGAGCTCAAACTGGTAGAAACGGCCGTAGCAGACGAGCCTCTGTTTTTTCCTTACCGTCCAGGTTTTCTTTCTTTTTGTGAGGGACCAGCTGTTTTTCGAGCCATAAATTCTCTTAAAAAAAAGCCAGAGCTTTTGCTGTTTGATGGTCAGGGGATTGCCCATCCGCGGAGACTCGGGTTAGCCAGTTTTCTAGGACTGCTACTCGAGACACCTTCCATAGGCTGTGCTAAATCAATTCTGGTGGGAGATTATTCGCCACCTGGCCCAGAAGCAGGCTCTACCTCTGAACTGTACTATCGGGGAGAGATAGTGGGTTATGTGCTGAGAAGCCGATGGAGGGTGAAACCCATAATTATATCTCCTGGTCATTTAATAGACGCTTCCTCAGCTTTAAAAATAATCATCTCCTGTCTGAAGGGTTATAGAATTCCTGAGCCTCTAAGATTGGCCCACCAGCAGTCGGTCAGGTTGAAAACACTGAAGAAATAGTTTTTATCAAAGTATCTTCGGAAACTGGTTTTTCCACATAAGCATCAGCTTTCTGGGCCAGGGCTTCAGCCCTCATCCCAGCTGTTTTATAAACAGCTGTCATCAGTATCACTTTGATCTGGTTTAAATCAGGGCGGCTCTTTATCGCCTGACAAAGAGCCAGTCCATCAAGCTTGGGCAAAAGGACATCTGCTAGAACGATTTCGGGCTTTTCTTTCTCTACCAGGCTTAAGGCTTCTTCTCCATCACGAGCTATCAGTACTTCAAACCGCCAGCTCTTAAGAATTCCAGCCAGCATCGTACGATTAACAGAATCATCATCAACGACTAGAATTTTTTTCGCCATCAGCCTCAATTCTCCCTGATTTGGAATTATTCTATTCTAACCCTTTTTAATTATAACCGAATTAAATAAAGCCGAAAAGTCGGTTAAAAACATTCTGACAAATACCGAGTTAGAATTTAAACAAGTCCGGCGGAAAGGAATATTTTAGTCACCCTGGACCCAGGGCTTGATTCTGTTTTCCTTAAATAAGCCGCTGACCGCATTTGCTGCCTTCGCAAGTCTGCTTTAATAGTTCAGCTAGACGCTCTTAAATGGTACAAAACCCGGCTGGGCTCTGCTTTGTTAAAAAAAACAATCCAGGGAGCTACAAGAGCCGCTTATTGGCCCATCCGGTGAAAAATAATTTTGCCCAGTTAATTTTTCTTGACATCTGGCCCAAATTGCTTATATTTATAGTATTCCTATAGGATTTATAGGATTATAAGGAGTTTGTTATGGGAAGAAAGGAAATAAAAGATAAAGAATGGCCGGAGCTGAAAATCTACAGTCTTTGGCTGGATGAAGACCAGCCTGCCAGCCCATCAGTTCTTACTCGACCACAGCCTTCGCTTTTTTCCGCTAGTCAGGAAGTAACTGCCGAAATAAGTGGGCCAAACCCAGACCTGATCAACGTCTACCTCAAAGATATGGGCCAGGTTAGGCTTCTTTCCAGGGAAAGGGAAATTGCTCTGGCCAGAAAAATGGAGAAAGGTGAGAAAGAAACAATTAAGGCCTTACTTCAGACCGATATCGGACTGGAATTTCTCAACCAGATATATCAGACGCTCAAAAAACAACCCCATCTGCTCACCCACTGGTTCAACCTGCCTGGTAATGATTTCAGCAACCGTAATCTCATAAAAACCCTCAACACAGCTCTTTACCAGCTCGCTTACCTGAGAAAACTTGCCCGCCGGTTAGAAAGACTCCCGGCCCGAAAAAAATACCGGATTAAGCGGGCTCGCCTGGCGGTGACCATGATGAAGGAGCTGTTGAATCTTAACCTGCGCTGGGACCAGAAATACGCACTGATTGAGGCAATTAAAGAAAGACTGCGTCTAAAATTGGCCTTTTCTTCTGCGCGAGAAAATTCCAGGCTGCAGCAAATCTACCAGAGAATTATTAGTGGCCAGAGACTGCGCCAGGAAGCCAAAAATGAGCTAATCTCTGCCAACCTGCGACTGGTAGTCTCTGTAGCCAAAAAATTTCAGAATCAGGGGCTTAGCTTTCTGGACCTTATTCAAGAAGGAAACCTTGGTCTGATAAGAGCCGCAGAAAAGTTCGACTACCGCCGTGGCCACAAGTTTTCTACTTATGCTACCTGGTGGATAAAACAGTCCGTCACCCGAGCCATCGCTGACCAGGCCAGAACCGTGCGCATGCCTGTTCATCTGGTGGAAACTATCCAGAGGATGAAAAAGCTGTCCCAGCGACATTACCAGCAAGCCGGCCGCGAAGCCAGCGAGCGAGATCTGGCCAGGAAGATGAACTTACCTGAAGAGAAAATCGTTGACCTGGTTCAACTTTCCCAGGAGGAAGTATCTTTAGAAACGCCGGTTAACGACTCCGGAGATACCATCCTGGGAGACTTTTTACCTGATAGCACCACTCCTGACCCTCTTGATTACTTTATAAACGCCAGCCTACGGGATAACCTGAGCAGAGCTCTGGAGGTCTTGGATGAGCGGGAAAAGGCCATTCTGACGATGAGATACGGGCTGGAAGATGGCCGGGAAAGCACCCTGGAAGAAATTGGCCAGCGCTTCGGCCTCACCCGGGAAAGAATTAGACAGATTGAGCTAAGGGCACTTAAAAAAATTCGCCAATCCGAAGCAGGACGGGTTCTGGCGACCTTTCAGCCCTCTTAATTAATTGATTTCAAATAAGTTCCAACAATTTTCGGCTTATTTTGACTGAATCTTGCAAAATCACCTGAATTCTGTTAGTCTTTATAGCCTAAACAGGCTGTAAGGCATATCCCTGCCATGAATGGGGTCCAGATAAAAAAGGTCAGCTTTATCGCACCTTCTACCTGTTTGCCCCGCTGTGAAAAGAGCCTGGTAAACAAAACTATCCGACGCCTGCGCAAAATTCTCGGGGACATCGAAATTGACCTCAGCCCTTATCTTTTTTCCAGTGACGAGTTAATCGACCATGTGACTGCTCCCCTTGAAGACCGGGCAGAAAATTTTAAACAGGCCATCAGAAGTGCTGACTTGATTATCTCCGTGGCCGGGGGCACCGGTGCAGAGGACATTCTCTTTAAGATTGACAGTAAAGACTACCAGGTCATCAAGGAAAGAAAGCCTATTTTTATCGGCTTTTCTGATTTTACCTTTTTGCTGAACGATATTTATTACAACTCCAAGATCCCGGTTATCTACTTCCCCACCCTGAGGCTGGGACAGGGCAACCTGAAAAAAATGTCTAGACTTCTTTTTGACGAGCCTGTCAGATACCATGGAACCACCTGGCTGACCAGCCCACCCCGGAAAAGGATAAGCGGGGTTCCCCTGGGAGGCAATCTCTCTACTTTCGTCAATTATCTCAACCGCAAAAACCCACCGGCTTTTAACTGGAAACGGCACATACTTTTTGTGGAAGATGTTCAGATTGACGTGGAAGACCTTCACCGCCTTCTGGCTGCTCTAAGAAGGCATAAAGTCTTCAATGAAATCAAAGCCCTGGTCGTTGGTTCTTTAGCCTACTACAGCCACAACGACAATTACCGCGCTGTTCAGAAAGAACATCTGCAGTTTATTAAAAATTATCTGGATGATATCATTAAAAAAAGAGAAAAAAAGGGCAATCCCCTGCCTATCTTGGCCGTTTCCAATTTTGGCCACAACATCCCCCGCAACCTGATGGCCATACCCATCGGGGGTTTTGTCATTATTGACCGGAAAAAAGAGATAACCTTCAGACTGCATCGTCCAAGAAAAAAGACGCACTCCTAAACAACTTCTTAACTCAGAACTCAAAGTTTCAGGTCTATCCTTTAAAAAGACCTGATTTTTCTTATTTCCCCGGGAATAGGTTCTAAGCTGACCTTCAGGCCCCCTCTTTATTCCCTTCCTGTTCTTCAAGATATTGTTTCACCGAATAAGCAGCCAAAGCTCCATCACCCACAGCCGTGGCCACCTGCCGCAAAATTTTGTTTCGGACATCTCCCGCAGCATAGACCCCATCCATACTGGTTTTTAAGGTCTTTTCATCAGCCACGATGAAGCCATACCTATCTTTTTCCAGCTCCTGAAATAGCTCAGAATTAGGAATTAAGCCCACAAATATAAAGATTCCATCGGCTTTAATATCTTTAAGGGTTCTGGTTTTCAGGTCCTCCACTTTAACTCCTTTGACCGTCCTATCTCCATAAATTTCAGTCACCCGATGCTGGAATAAGAAATTCACATTTTTATACTTTTTTATCCTTTCCTGCAGGATCGGCTCAGCAGTTATGCGTGGTAAAAATTCAACCATGGTTATGGAATTAACAAATTTTAAAAGATGAAGGCTTTCTTGAATGCCAGAACTGCCACAACCAACCACCACAATATCTTTTCCCTTAAACAAGGGGGCATCGCAAGTGGCACAATAAGAAATTCCTCTTCCTTTATATTCTTTTTCTCCCTTAACTCCGATTTCTTTATAGCGGGTGCCGCTGGCAATAATTAGAGCCCTGGAACGAAAGGTCCCTCTATCTGTGACCACAGTTTTTTCTGGGCCAGCCAGCGAAACAGAATTTACGGGAATAGTATCCAATATTTCGGCCCCAAATCTTTCGGCCTGCTTTTTAAAATAAGCTGTTAGCTCTGGCCCCTTAACTCCCTCAGGGAAACCAGGATAATTTTCCAGAATTTCCGTGGTCGAAGCCAGTCCTCCCGCAGGTGCCGGGTCAAGGACCAGCGTCCGGAGCAGAGAGCGAGAAGCATAAATGGCCGCCGTTAAACCAGCCGGGCCAGCTCCCAGTATGATGACATCATAGAGAATATCAGGCTTAGGCTCTTTTTTAATACCAATTTCCAGCATGTTTTCCTCCTCTTGTTTCTTTAAATTATTGATATGTTTATTTAATTTTGAGGTCCATGGGTTTCGCTTCTTTAGAGAAGAGAACTTCTCAAATAATTTTCTATTCGCCACCGATCAAACAAAAAAATCCACCAGATCTCTTTCCTTCTCTGCGAAACTATTGCCATATAATTTGTTATTCCTTTAATATTTTACCATATTTGTCTATTTGCTAAACTTAAATAAAATCTTGCTTTGTGCTATAAAAGGGACGAATATTATGACGATGAGCTGCTTTGCGTTATTTATTACAGATCTTATCTTAATAAGCTTGATTTTTAAAATGTTTTAAAGGTAATAGTCATGCCTGCTAAATTTATCAGCAGAATCTTTTTTGTTTTAACTTTATCTCTTTACTTCTTGAACCCACCAGACGGGTTTTCCAGCCCTAATCCTTTTCTGACAGACGGAACAGAATTAACTTCCCTGACTCTGCATCTTTTACCAGACCAAGGGCTTATTATAGAAAAAATTGGTCTTTCTACTCAGCTAGAAGAAATCCGCCTTCCCTCTTTAACTCCTCTTTTTAGCCTGCTTTTATCTGATCAGCTAATCACCTCCTCCCTGGCCAGGCCTTTTCAAAATCAACAAGAGCAACTCACTTTATCTTCTCTCAAGCTTACCCCTCAGACCATTAAATTCAAAATGGCCGGGGGGATAATAGGGACTTTAAGTCAAAAAGATTCGGCCTTTCCAGGCCTGGCTCTTATTCTCAAGCTGGAAAATAGTTCAACGGGTAAAACCAAGCTGGAAAATCTGGTCCCGGCAGGAGAAGGTCCTAACCGGGTTTACATCACAGCCGGTTTGCCCAACAAATGGCCCCACTATCTCAGCCGGACATTACTCTACCGTCCTGGCAAAAAGCCGCTGGGTGTGCTTCTACCGGATAATGCTTGGCACCTGGGTTTTGTGGATTTAGAAATAAAGCCCGGAATCTACCTTACCGGTCTGGCCAGAAGGGGGCGCAGTGAAAAAGCTGAGGTTCGCCGTTGGTTCGCCACCCTGGAACCTGGTGGGTGGATTGAATACCACCTTTATTTTGATGTGCACACCGCAGCTTATTCTTCCAAAAGCACCACAGGTGCTGAGCACCTCGTTCAATTGCCCCCCTGGCTAACTGGCCTGAAAATGATGTTTCAGGAACGTTACCTGTACGACCTGGAAAAATTTGACAGGACTCTCTATGAGAGGAAAGATTTGCAGTGGATTCGAAAAGCTTACCTGATGCTGCTACAATTTGCCTGGGACCGCACTTACTATGATTTTGAAAAGCAAGAATACAGCTTTTACCGGAACCTCACAGCCTGGGATAAACTGGTCGGTGGCATTGACATCTATGCCATCTGGCCCACCTGGCCGAGGCTTGGCCTGGACCAGAGAAATCAGTTTGACCTCTACCGCGACCTGCCTGGTGGTCTAAAGGAACTTCGAAATCAGGCTGACTATCTTCACCGCCTGGGCAAGAAGTTTTTCCTTTCCTACAACCCCTGGGATGAAGGCACCAGGCATGAAGAACACCTTAAAGCCATGGAAAATATACTTCGGGAACTTGATGCCGACGGTCTAATCCTTGACACCTGGGGAGAATCAAGCTGGGAATTTCAGGATATGGCCGACCGGGTAAAACCCGGTATTATCATGTACAGCGAGGGCATGGCTGTACCTAAAGATATGCCTGGCATAGTCACGGGCCGGGTGCATGACGCCCTTTACCTTCCGCCTCCACTTAACTTAAACAAGTTCATCAACCCCGAATCAGCCATTTTCCGGGTTATTCAGTTAGGAGAAGGCCGCTTCCGAAGGGAAGCTTCGGTGGCTTTTTTCAACGGTTGCGGAAGCGAGATAAATACCATGCGGCCAGCCAGACCGGCGACCATTGAGGAAGACCTCCGCCATTTGGGCCGGACGCTCAAGATTCTCCGAGAAAACAACTCTGTTTTTACCAGCCGGGACTGGATTCCTCTTTACCCTGTTTATCAGGACGGGCTCTGGGCTAACTGCTGGCCGTCTTCCAATAAAATCATTTTTACGGTCTTCAGCCTTAAGCCTGAAGGCTACACCGGGCCTCTGATACCTGTCCGAGAAAAACAGAGCTGGCATTACTTGAGTCTCTGGTGGCACGAGGAAATTAACCCGGTAAAAATAGAAGGCCAAAGCTACCTACCGGTTGAAGTTGACGGTTTTAGCCAGCACTATCTTGATACCAGGCTGGAAGGAAACGTGGAATGCCTTGCTGTTTTCCCGGAAATACTCGAGGTTGAGCGTACAGGCGACCGGATTTCTGTGAAATTAAAAAGGAAGCTTCCTGATAGTTACCTGGTCATAACAGCCGGTAACCCTTCGTATGATTCTTACTCCATTAAACTCCCAGCCGCAGACACAGAATTTTCTCTCTGGGAAAAATTCAGAGGCCGGGGCGCAAAAATCGTCATCCAGCTTTACAGCACCGGTGGAGAAATCGCCGACGAAAGAGTAATCAAGCTGCCCGCTGCTCTGCCCAGGCTGGTGGAAACGGTGAAGAAGACCGAGCCCGCGGAAAAAGCGCCAGAAGGTATGGTAGAAATACCAGCCGGTGAGTTCATATTTACCACCGTGGGCAATCCAGACGATGCCAACCCAGTCATTCCCTACCCGGAAAAAGCCACGGGAATGAAACTGACCATGAAGAAATTCTTCATTGATAAGTATCCGGTGACCAACGCTCAGTTTGCGGAATTCTTGAAAAAATCCGGATATAAGCCTAAAGACCCGACCAATTTCCTTAAGCACTGGGTAAAGGGCAAACCGCCGGCCGGACAGGAAAACCACCCAGTGGTCTGGGTCAGCCTGGAAGATGCCCTGGCCTATGCCCGCTGGGCCGGGAAAAGATTGCCGACTGAGGCTGAATGGCAGTATGCGGCTCAGGGTACGGACGGACGTCTTTATCCCTGGGGCAACGAATTTAAGCCAGAAAACTGCAACAACAAGAGTGGGCAGACCACCCCGGTTGAGGCTTTTCCGAGCGGAGCTAGTCCATTTGGAGTTATGGACCTGGTGGGCAACGTGTGGCAGATGACCGCTGATGTCTACGACAACGGCGTTTACCGCTACGTCATAATCAAAGGCGGAAGTTATTACTCGCCCGAATCAAGCATTTGGTACCCCAGAAGTGGACCTCTGCCCGTAAACCGGCAGCAGATTCACCTGCTGATGTCCCCTTCTCTTGACCGCTGCGCCACGGTTGGCTTCCGCTGTGTGAAGGATGCCAGATGAAAGATGAGAACCTGTCTTCTTCAAGTTGAATTAAGCCAAACAGCCAGCAGAAAAATTTAGTCAAAAAACAGGGCAGAGAAAACCTGAGGCAAACGCCGGCCAGCTGTTTCGCTAAAAATGTGATTTTTAGGTTTTTATGAACTTTATCTATCTAACAAACCGAAGATAAAAACCAAAATCACCTGCAAGATATTTTAAAATTGAAAAACAAGTTGCGATCATTTTGAGCTTTAAAAAAGGGCGAAGGCAAATCTTCAAAATCTTCTTTTTTAGCAGAAAGGACTTCCGGGCAGAAAAGTCCTCTAATTGTTCATGATATAAAGATATGATGTTTCAACCGAAATATGGCTGTAATATTAGCGAATAACTTTTCAGTTAAGGCTTAATTAATCAGGAGCCCTTTACCAGCTCAAAGTTTTTGAGGCCATTTTCTTCAAGTTCTTTCTCGTATTTTTCCAGGTACTTACTTTTCTTTTCCATGAACTCGTCAAAATCAATTTTATCCAGCGGGGTATTGCCGTATTCTTTGAGGGCATCCCTTTCCGCCAGGCGGTTAATCAGCTCTTCCCAGAAACAGAAACCATCATAGTCGCCGATAAAGTCCTGGAGGCTCTCTTCGTACTCATAAGATGGCAGGTACTTACCTTCCATTTCATCCTTAACCACTCGACCTTCCAGGCCAGCCTCCGGTGCATGGGAGAATATATGAGAAACAACCTCAAAATATTCTTCTAGGTAATCGTCTGTGCGGTAAGCATTTATCATCCAGTTACCCAGGTACACCAGGTCCAGCAGTTTTTCGTACTGTTCTTTGGTCAAATTGATTTGCATGATTTTATTCTCCTTGGCAAACTAGGTTTAGTATACCTTAAAGTTGCCGTTAACACAAACAGCTATTGAGAAAAACGATGGTAAAAGTGCGTTATCTAATAAGCAAAGGTACTAAAAATTTACGGCCACCAAAATCTTGCCGGGCAGAGCCCAAAAATATAAAAATAATTACATGAAAAAAAGCAAAACCATCTCGGAAAAGAAGCTCGAGCTGACGACTGAATTTAAAAAAACCTTGGACCTTCTCGAAAATACTGACCGCTCAGTTTTCATCACCGGTCGGGCGGGCACCGGCAAAAGCACACTTCTGGACTACTTCCGATATAACACGAAAAAAAATGTCGTCGTCTTAGCTCCTACCGGCGTGGCTGCCCTGAACGTTCAGGGCCAGACTATTCACTCTTTCTTTCAGTTCCGGCCGGATATTACAGTGGATAAGGTTAAAAAACTTCCAGTCTTCAAGAGAGAGTTGCTCCAGAATCTAGACACCATGATCGTGGATGAAATCTCCATGGTGCGAGCGGACCTGTTGGATTGCGTGGACCTGGCTTTACGTCTCAATCGTGATTTTCCGGAGCTGCCTTTTGGTGGTCTGCAGATGGTCATGATCGGCGACCTCTACCAGCTGCCACCAGTGGTTACGGGAAATGAAAAACCGGTCTTTACTCACCATTATGATTCCCCCTACTTTTTCTCCGCCAGAGCCTTTCAGGCTGAAAAATTTCAGCCAGAATTTATTGAACTGGAAAAGGTTTTCAGGCAGAAAGAAGCTGATTTTCTGGAGCTGCTCAACGCCATCCGCAACCGGTCGATAACCGAAGAACAGCTCGCCAGGCTGAACTCCCGCTGCCAGCCAGATTTTGAACCTGAGGAAGATGATTTTTACATTACTTTGACCAGCACCAATGAAGCGGCTGACCGCATTAATCAGCAACGTTTAGAGCGGCTGCCGGGCCAGCCACATTATTATCATGGAGAGATTGAAGGTGAATTTGAGCGGGCTAGTCTGCCCACCTCCGAAAACCTGGTCTTAAAGGAAGGGGCTCAGGTTATGCTCCTCAACAACGATGTCTATGACCGCTGGGTTAACGGTTCCATCGGCCGGGTAGAAGATATCATCAGTGTGCCGGAGAAACCGGATGTGATCATGGTCCGGTTGCAGGATAACAACCTGGTGGACGTAGTACCTCACCGGTGGGAAATTTTTCATTTTGAGTTTGACCGCAAAAAGAAAAAAATTACCAGCCGAGTGGTCGGCACCTTCACTCAGTACCCCCTGCGTCTGGCCTGGGCGGTGACCATCCACAAGAGCCAGGGTAAAACTTTTGACCGAGTCATCGTGGACATTGGCTCCGGCACTTTTGCTCCGGGCCAGGTTTATGTGGCTCTCAGCCGCTGCACCAGCTTTGCCGGATTAGTGCTCAAAAAGCCCATCAAAATGAAACACATTCTGCTGGATTACCGCGTGGTCAAGTTTCTCACGCAGTTCCAGTATCAAAAAGCTGAAGAGAAGATACCGCTTGAAGTCAAAAGGCTGAGAATTAAAGAAGCTATAAAGAATGGTTTGTGGCTGGAAATCACCTACCTGAAGCCTGATGATACCAAGAGCCGTCGGGTGGTTCAGCCTCTAAAGCTCGGCTACCAGCAATATGGCGGCAAAGAATTTGAAGCGCTGGTTGGCTACTGTCATCTGCGTCGGGAAGAACGCTGCTTCCGTCTTGACCGCATCCTGGAGATAAAATTGCTCCAACCAGAAAACAAAAAGCAATAAAGTATCTGCTTTCGGTTGACGGCTGCCCCGCTTGCCGGTAAAATTTCTGCTCATGAAATTTAAAGGTGTTATTTTTGACCTGGACGGCACTCTGCTTGATACCATCGAAGACATCACCATTGCTCTGAATATCGTGATGTCTAAATACGGCTTCAGGCAGTTCAGCGTGGAAGAATGTAAGAAAATGGTGGGCGACGGCATGGAAGTTCTGGTTAAGAGAGCCGTCCCGGAAATTGCTAATGATGAACAGGCCATCAGAAACCTTATCCAGGATTACCGCCAGGAATATGCCAAAATCTGGCGTGACCACTCCCGGCCCTACCCCGGTATAAAAGAAACGCTGAACCGGTTGCAGCAGGCTGGTCTGAAGTTGGCTGTACTTTCCAACAAGTCGCATGAATTCACTGAGTTGATGACCAGAGAGCTTTTACCTTTTAATTTTGATGTTATTTTTGGGGCCAGACCAGGTATTCCCGTCAAGCCTGACCCGACTCCAGCCCGCCTGGTGCTGGAAGAGCTAAACCTCAAGCCTCAGGAAGTCGTTTACGTCGGTGATACCTGTGTGGACATGGAGACAGCTGTGCGGGCAGGTTGTTTCCCGGCCGGTGTCCTGTGGGGGTTCAGAGAAGAAAAAGAACTGCTGGAGTCTGGCGCCCGTGTGCTGCTTAAGACCCCCGAGGATTTAATCCCGCTGGTTCTGGGCGAGCAAAAAGGTTAACCTGGCCTAATCAGAGGGCCCTTCATTTTTCCCGGTATGAAGCGTAATCTGCTCTTCTTTAGAAACCAGCTCTGAGAGCTTTGCCAGCAACTGGGGCTCAAGCTGCCTGGTCCTGATGGCTCTCTCCAGAGCAAACCGGTCCAGGGTGGACAATTTTTCCCACAGCCCAGCTTTTTTAATCAATTCTTCAAGCAAGGCCCTTTTTTCCTCGCCAGCAGCCGGAATTTTAAGCTTTTCCTGCCGGCTTAAAGTTACGTGGAATTCGCTGCCCAAGACCTTGGTCAGACCATTTTTCCTGGCGTACTCAATGATTGCTTCCCGAAGTTTTTCCAGCTCGGCTTCAGCTTCCTTTTTCCGGTTCAGGTAATCAATGTACTTATTGACCAGGACCACCCCTTCTTCATTGAGGTACTCGTTGGCCGGCAATTTTTCCAGCGTGGCTTCGTGCTTTTTGAGCGGGCAGTAATCCCAGAAGGCGCACCACTGGCAGAGGATACTTTCCCGGGGCAGGAATTCGCGGTCTGCCTCTATCTGGTTTATCAGCCTTCTGATCTCCTGCTTGAGCTGTTCAAGTTGCTCCGGCGTTCTGGTGGAAGTAATTTCCAGGTCAAAAGCCACGTAATGCCAGACCAGCTTGAATTTCTCTACCCAGGGCCATTTTCTCTTCACTCCCAGTTGGTAAAGAGCCAGCTGCCGGTCGGCATCAGCCTGGGCCTGCTCGGGCAGGCTGGAGCTGGTCTTGTAGTCATGAATCTCGATCACACCCTCTGGAGTCAGGTCAATGCGGTCCACATAGCCGAGGATGATGTACCGGCCGTCGCCATCCAGGTCTATCTCAATCTTCTGTTCCAGACCCAGCACCCGGTTCTGGTTGAAGGGATAGTAGTGGCGGTAGTAATCCTCAATGAACTTAAGACCGAGGCGAAAATAATCATCTGCCGTCCGGTCTGGAGCTAAGATGACTACCTGGTCATGAAAATTTTTCTTCCATTGCTCTTGGTAATAGGCCTTGAGCTCTTCCAGGCTCATGGTCCGGAAAGGAAGTTCCCGATAAAGTTTTTCCATCGCTTCGTGAAACCGGCTGCCCAGAAAGGCCTCAATACCTTCTTCCTCTACCTCTAACCTGTCTATGTAGGCCAGCTTGAATTTCCAGGGACAAGTTTCGTAAGTTGAAAGTTTGGAATTAGAATAATAAGCCATGGAACTGGTTCCCCTTTCTTTTAAGATTTCAGCCGGGCCCTGGCCAGAAATCTGGCCGTCCGGTAGTTGATGATCCTGCTTCTTTTTTCCTCATGCCCATAAATAAAATTTTAGCCTGTTTTGCGCCAAAGCTAGATAAATTTTTCCCCACTTCTTACGGCAAGAAAATATCTCAGTTTTCTTCTATCTCCTCTCCACCGCTCTCCCGCGAACCTGAAGGTGAGTTAGTCTCGGATTTCCCGGATTTTTGTTCCTCTTCAGCAGTTTGCTTTATTATCTCTGCTTCTTTCTTTAACAGGAAATACCGTTCGGGCAAAATCATTTCCGGTCCTGGACGCGAAGTTTCCCTCTCCTCTACAGAAACATGGCCAAAAATCGCCTTTTCTTCCTGTTCATGATCCAGCTTGAAATAATTCTCAAACTGCGAACGGCTGAGGTAGTTCATTAGGCGCAGAGTGCGCAGCATGGCCGGAGTACTGACCCCAAAATACCTTTTCAAAAAGATGACCTGCGGATAGGTCAGGTGCCGGCTTCTCACCTCTCTTTCTACCAGCTCCCGGACTTTGGAAGGTGGAATCAAAAAGCGCATGGCAAAGGCCTGCGCAAATTGTTCACGGGGTGAATAGAGAGTGACGTATTCGTCCACTAAAACATCAGGGTTATCCAGGATTGGTGAATCAAAGCGGTCCCGCAGGTAGTGGCCATAAAGATGCGCTGTAGCGATAATTTGTTGGCTAACCGGCAGACTGGCGTTAAGCAGAGCAAAGGCAGCGTTTTTCTCTTCTAGGAAGATGAATACACCTGAAAGATGAGTGCTTTCTGAAAACTTAAGACGGAGTAAATGGCAGCCGTTTACTTCTACCAGATTGAAAATGTCGCGAATTGGTTCATTGCCCAGCCCCAGTCGCCTTCTCTCTTCCTCCGCCATGTTTTGAGGCGAAAGACTTCCGGTGTAAAGCGGAGCCAGCTGGCACTGCCGGTTAGTCAGCCGTTCCAGCTCAGAGTACTCTTCACAGAAAGCCTGAAATTTTCTGATAATTTCTTTGGTAGCCGCATCCAGCTTTTCATCACTCAGTAACAACTGAAAAGGATTTTCTCTGGTTTCCA
Source organism: Candidatus Aminicenantota bacterium (assembly GCA_014359965.1). GTDB lineage: Bacteria > Acidobacteriota > Aminicenantia > Aminicenantales > Saccharicenantaceae > Saccharicenans. The sequence continues at coordinate 482 of JACIYK010000041.1, read as the reverse complement.
GGAAATACGAAATGTTTTTCTGAAAATACCTGGAAATGCGGTTTAGAGCAATGATCGATGGCGTTCGCTTCCCGGCTTCCAGCAGGGATATGTATTCTGAAGAAAGACCAACGGCTTCTCCTAGTTCTTCCTGAGTCAGACCAGCTTCCTCGCGGAGTTTTTTAAGACGTACGGCAAAAAGCTCGTTCATCTAAAAATATCCCCTCCGATTAAATCCGCCTTATATTTAACAATTTGTTAACATATTGTCAAGAATAAATTTTAGTCTTGCCTTTGGTTAGAAAAGTAATTGGGCTGGAAATTCGCCTGGAAGCTTAGCTGGGAACCGGGCTGTAAACCAGGGAAAACGAAACAGTTTTGTAGGGCAAAAAACCTTGGGCGGCGTAGCTTTTAACTGGCGCCTGAAGAATTGTAAAAACTATAGGCACAAAAGGTAGGAATAATCCTCAAGGCTTCAGAAATATCTCTGGTTTTCAGTTGCG
>JACIYK010000040.1 GCA_014359965.1 Candidatus Aminicenantota bacterium | reverse complement strand
TTACGTCTTTATCCGTCTATCTATATGCCATGGCTCGAATTGCCAGAATCATTGTTCCAAACTTTCCACACCATGTAATTCAGCGCGGAAATCGCAATCAAAGAGTTTTCTTTTCAGACCTCGACAAGGAACTGTATCTTAAAATCCTGCGTTTCAACTGCACTAAATATAATCTCAAAATCTGGTGTTATTGTTTGATGGACAATCACGTTCACTTAATTGCTATGCCGGAAAAAAAAGAAAGCCTGGTCCGGGCTATCGCTGAAACCCACAGGAAATACACTTTGATCATAAATATCTCTAATCACTGGAAAGGCTATCTCTGGCAGGGGAGATTCAGTTCCTTCCCGATGGATGAAGCTTATTTATACTGTTGCGCTAGATATGTTGAACGAAATCCAGTAAGGGCCGGTATCGTTAATCAAGCCGAAGAGTACCGATGGTCAAGCGCTAGAGCGCATGTTTATGGTTTAGAAGACCCGCTCTTGTCACCATTCCCACTTCTAACTCAGATAAATGATTGGAAAGCCTTTCTACAAGGAGAAGAAAAAGAAGAAGATCTCGAACAACTTAGAAAAAATCAGTCCACAGGGCGACCGTTGGGCGATGAAAAATTCGTTGAAAAACTGGAATTGCTTACCGGCAGGGTTTTAAAGAAAAAAACCCCCGGCCGCCCCAAACGCCATAAAACGGGGGACACAATACTCATTCCCTAATTTTTTGACAAGCTTTCGCTGTTCAAAATAAATATTCTGTTAACTAATGTCAAAAATTTAAATTCCCAAAAAAATAAAGATTAACACACATACCTCCCTTTATTTATTCTGTAAAAAAAACCAACAACGGGTAACCCAAAAATAAGAACTAATAAATTCCATAAAGCTGGCGGTTAAAAACAAGCTTAATAATAGCCTCCCAACCCGGAGCGCTCAGGCAGTGGTGATAATTAGGTAAATGGGTATTGTGTCCCCCGTTTTTTCGCCCTTTTTATCTATCATCCGTTTCGCTGTCCTTCGTTTCTCTTAATATTTCGATGACAAATATTTTTTTAGTTCCAGGCGTGACTTTGAAATTTTCAGCCACTGGAAGGCCTGGAACCCAAACTATCTGTCCGCCTGAAACAAAAACCGGTAACCAATCCCGTTCTTCCCGGGGAATTTTCCTTTCCCGAAGAAGTTCTTTTAGCTTTTTTTCGCCCCGCAAGCCTAAAGGCCGATATTTGTCTCCAGGACGACGGTTCCTAACCTCCAGCGGAAATTTTAGCCGGCCTGCATCAAGATAACATCTTTGGGCATCATTAGGCACAAGCTGGCCCAATTTTTTGGCCTGGACCAGTTTTCCCTGAAATTCCCACCCGCCAGGAACCCGAAGATTTTCCTTCCCATTCCAGACGATAGAAAATTGGGGCTTTGCCCAGGCGCTTTTTGCTCTCCTGAGCCAGCCCTGCTCCCTAACAAGAACATTATCTTTACCCCAGCTGAATTTCTGTCCTTCTTCAAGAGCCAGCACAGCCTCAGTTTGTTCAAAGCTCGGCGACTTCAGGCCCAGCACTAAATGCAGAAACTTCCTCACCAATCGCCGAGCTATGGCCAGCGGTATTTCTTTTAAAGCTGCCAGATTAAGTTCTATTTCTGGTGCTAGAGCCTCTACTTCATCTTTTCGTTCTGTTTCCTCCTCATCTTCCCAAATCAGGACATTATCTCCGCACCATTTCTTGCCTTCCTCTCGTCCGCTTTTTTCTATCAGCCCCTTTTTCCCTCTGGCGAAAATTGGGGTTTGAGTATTGTGTCCCCCGTTTTTTACCACCAGCGGCCAGAGGCCTTCCACCAGCTCCGACAGAGCCTCGTTCTCCGCCTGGGCGATAAGTGCCAGCTGAGCCAGATGGCTCACCACCTCGGGGTCGTACTCTCTCTCCAACTGCGGAATTAGCTCTATTCTGATTTTGTTCCTCAGCAGACTAACATCCAGGTTTGTTTCATCAACCCTGAAGTTAAGGTTTTTTTCTTTAAGGTACTGCTCAATTTCTCCCCGCCGCAAACACAAAAGCGGCCGCACCACGTTACCCTTCTTCACTCTTATCCCCTGAAGGCCTTCCATTCCCGTGCCGCGGAAAATTTTCATCAGCACCGTCTCAGCCTGGTCAGTCATGGTATGAGCTGTCAGGATAAAATCCGCTCCCCACTTTTCAGCTGTTTTCTCCAGAAATTCATAACGCCTGCGCCGGGCGGCCTCTTCCAGGTTGAGCCCGTATTTTCTGGCAAACTCTCTTACTTTTCCCTGTCCGACGAAAATTTTTAACCCCACTTTCCGTGCCAGCTGGCGCACAAACTTTTCGTCAGCTCCTGCACTCGCTCTCAGATGGTGATTATAATGAGCCAGGGCAATTTCCAGCTCCGGCCACTCTTTCTTGAGCTCCAGCAAAAGATGAACCAGAGCCACTGAATCCTGGCCACCGGAAACAGCCACTAACAGGTGGGATTGAGGTCCAAAAAGCCTGTTGACTTCTACGAATTTTTTGAATTTCTGATAAATCATAATGAAAATGGCGGCGGAGGGATTTGAACCCCCGACACTGCGGATATGAGCCGCATGCTCTGACCAACTGAGCTACGCCGCCGGGTAGGTGAATTTTATATGAACCTTACCTCTTAGTCAATATTTCGACGGCTCCTGCCAGCTCTCATCAAACCCAGGCGATTAGCTTTATTTTCTCTTGAGACCTTCTTTTCTGAACTTTCCCCTTAGAGTTCCTGCCTTTCCTTTTTCTTTTCCTTTTCCCCTTCTCCGGAATCAATCCACATACTAAGATTCCTCTCCTTATTCTTTTTTCACTTTATCTTTCTCTGCTTCAGATACCGGTCGAAGAACTCGCTGGCCGCCGAAAAAGCCTTTACCCAGTTTTTGTGGAGCAGGAAGCTGTGCACCTCATCAGGAAAAACCAGCGTCTCCACCTGAGCTTGATCCAGCTCTTTTAACCTGGCTACCAGGTCAGTGGTCTGAATGAAATCAACATTGCGGTCATCATCCCCATGCACAAAAAGAACCGGCGACCGCCACTTCTCCACATTAGCCACTGGAGATGATTTATACGCTATTTCCTGCTGGGCTTCAAAAATTCCCCAGCCGCCCCCATTTCTCCTTCTTCCTCGCAAGGCCCAGTCATGAACGCCATGAAAATCCACTCCAGCAGCAAAAACCTCAGAATTTCTTGCCAGCCCCAGAGCCGTCAGATAACCGCCATAAGATCCACCCCACAGACCTATTCGTCTATCATCAACCTGTGGCAGGCTCTTCAGATAATCTGCGGCCGCCAGGATATCCTGGTATTCTGAAGCCCCTTCTGGTCCCTGATTCTCAGCTTCTCTAAAGGCTGCTCCATAACCTATGCCGCACCTGAAGTTTACCGAAAGAACCACATAGCCGCTTTGGGCCAGATACTGGTTGAATGCATAGCAGTTGTGGTAGTAAGGACTGTGGTGCCAGGCTGGATACATTTGCCGAATAGGACCACCATGCATAAAAATTACTGCCGGCAACTTTTCCCCTTTCTTTATGCTCTTAGGAAGAAAAAGCTGACCGTGAACCACCATTCCGTCCTTAGCCTGAAAAGTCACCGTCTGAGGCTCAACCAATCTGTCCTCCTTAAATTCTGGAGCTATTTGAGCCAGGTTGACGAGAGTTTTGCGGACCTTACCACTAAATTCCATCATCACCGGTATTCCTGGTCTTCTTGGAGTTGACTGGAGGAAAAACAGCTTCTGTCCATCAGCCGAAAAGACTGGAGCCCACTCCACACTGTTGCCGTCGGTCAAAGGCTCCGGCTTTCCACTTTTAACCTGAACTTTCCAGAGATGACGGCGTTCCAAATCGCCACAATTAGAGTTAAAAACCACTAATTTCCTGTCAGGAGAAAGAGTCATCTGCTCTACTTCATACTGTCCTTCGGTTAGAGCCACCATTTCTCCCGTTTCCACCGAAACTGAATAAAGATGCATCCAGCCGGTATGTTCAGAGTAGAAAACCAGCCGGTCCTCGGTTGCCCAGACTAATGGATTAGAAGGATAGGTCTGGGCAAACCCACCGCCTCTCGAAAGCTCAACCACCTTTTTCCCGCGACCGCTTTCCACGTCCACCACCCAGATGGAAAAAGGAACATCTGACCTCCTGGAAAGTGGTTTTTCCCGGTCTTTACCCGGAGGCAGCCGCAGAAAAGCCACCCTCTTTCCATCTGGCGACCAGACGGGCGAAAGGTCGCGGTAGACGTCCGGCAAAAGCCACCTAATTTCGTCTCTCTCTAAGTCATAAACCCCGATGAAGCTATGAGCCTCACGTGAACTGACAAAGAGAACCTTTTTTCCGTCAGGTGACCAGCTCAGGCTATGGTTGCGCCCTCTTGCTTGAAATAACCTTTTCGGTTCTGAACCTCCCGAAAGCGGCAGTAGGTAAGGTTCTCCTGCCCTCATAAAAAGAAGGTTTTTACCGTCAGGTGAAATGAGCGGATTAGTGCCTTTAACCAGCAATCTCTCCTTCCCGCTCTGGAGGTCAACCATCATAATCAAATGCTCTGGCAGTTTCGGCCGACTAGTAGGATTAAAGGAGCTGCCGAAAACATAGACCAGAGCTGAACCATCCGCTGTAAACTGGAGGTCAGAAAAATCCAAACTGTCGTCTTCGGGGTGAGTGACCAGCCTCCGGCCTTCAAACTTTGGCCCCTCTGCCACCCAGAGACTTTTTTGTCCTTTGTAGTTTATCACCCAGGCCACCCTGTCTCCAGCCGGCGAAGCCAGAAGCCGCGAGATATGGGGCGCGGCCATCATTTCCTCCAAGGTCCGGGGCGTCTGAATCTCGGCTGAATTAGATAATTGAGCTAATGTTAGAATTAGAACCAAACACCAGATAATAGTTCTTAAGACTCGGTTCATACATCCCTCCTTCTTTTTCTTTTCTTTTTATAAGCTTTAATTTTTTGTTCTATTGCCAGTTCCGGAAGACCTGATTTAATCATCCACTTCATCAAAATGCTTAATGAGGCATTTTTCTTCTTAATCTTTTTAATCTTTTACCCAAACTATCTGACCCGGTCAAGCTCTTCTGTTGGTCTGGAAAGGAAAACCCGGGAGCTGAGTCGGATACGGGATTTATTAGAGCCCGTCTTTCTGAGCTGCCATTTTTAATCTTTCCTTGCTTTGGTGGAGCTTATGACCTTGAGCTTAACTTCAAAATTCTTTAAATAAAACAGCTCCGCTGCCCTAAAAAAATCTACGGCGTAGCTATCGAGCTCCTTAAAGCGGACAATTTCTTAAAACCACCAATACTTATGACATGCCGATATTCAGGGTTTGTGGCGTTTTACTCGCCGAGAAAAATCTTTAAATCGCTCTCAACCGTGCCCACACCAGCAATGCCGAATTTTTCTACCAGCACCTTGGCCACGTTCGGCGAAAGAAAAGCCGGAAGCGTTGGACCCAGGTGAATATTTTTCACCCCGAGGTAGAGCAGAGCCAGAAGCACAATCACTGCCTTTTGCTCATACCAGGCAATGTTGTAAGAAATCGGCAGCTTGTTGACATCATCCAGTCCGAACACTTCTTTGAGTTTCAGAGCAATCACGGCCAGCGAGTAAGAATCGTTGCACTGTCCGGCATCCAGCACTCGCGGAATCCCGTTTATCTCACCCAGCGGCAGTTTGTTATAGCGGTATTTGGCACAGCCGGCGGTCAGAATCACCGTATCTTTTGGCAAGGCTTTGGCAAACTCGGTGTAATACTCGCGGCTCTTCATGCGGCCGTCGCAGCCCGCCATGACAAAAAATCTTTTTATCGCTCCGCTTTTAACAGCTTCTACTACTTTGTCAGCCAGCTGAACCACCTGGTGATGGGCAAACCCGCCGATGATTTCGCCATTTTCAATCTGCAGAGGCGGCTGGCATCTCTTGGCATGCTCAATAATTTCAGAGAAATCTTTTCGGCCGTCAGGCCCTTCCGGAATATGCTTCAACCCGGGATAACCCACCACCCCGGTGGTATAGACCCTGTCCCGGTAAGAATCGCGAGGCGGAATGAGGCAATTAGTAGTCATCAGAATCGGTCCGTTAAAGCTTTCAAACTCTTTGTACTGCAGCCACCAGGAGTTGCCGTAATTTCCGGCAAAATGAGGATATTTTTTAAAAGCCGGATAATACTGAGCCGGCAACATCTCACCGTGGGTGTAAACATCAACTCCTGTGCCAGCTGTCTGTTCCAGGAGCTGTTCCAGGTCTTTGAGGTCATGACCGCTGATGAGAATCCCCGGATTGTTTCTCACTCCGATATCAACCCTGGTAATTTCTGGATGGCCATAGGTTGAAGTGTTGGCCTTGTCCAGAAGGGCCATAGTTTCCACTCCGTACTTTCCTGTTTCCAGCACCAGAGCAGTAAGCTGGTCAACACTCAGCGAATCATCCAGAGTAGAGGCCAGCGCCTTCTCCATAAAATGATAGATGCCGTCGTCCTTAAAACCTAACTGGTAGGCATGGTAGGCATAAGCAGCCATACCTTTAAGACCATAGGTAACCAGCTCTCTAAGAGCACGCATGTCTTCATCTTTGGTACTCAGAACGCCAACCGTGGTGGATAAATTTATCAGGTCTTCATCGGATTGATAAGTCCAGGAAACGGCCGGTTGATGACTAAACTCTTTGGCGGGGAAACCGGCTTGTTGCAGACGAGATTTCAAATTTTCACGCAAGTTCGCAGCTTCCTTAATCCGTATTAGGAAAAATTCCTGGTCAAAGTTAACGTTGGTCACCGTAGAAAAAAGTCCTTCAAGGAGGAAACGGTCTGTGCTTTCCTCGTTAATTCCCTTTTCTCTGGCTTTGAGGTTTAACCAAGAAATGCCCTTCAGGGAATAAATCAGCAGGTCCTGCAGGTTAGCTACCAGCGGCGGCTTCCCGCAGACACCAATCTTGGTGCAGCCTTTATTCCCCAGAGTTTCCTGACACTGGAAACAGAACATGTTCATTTTTTCCTCCTGGCTTTATTTATCCTATAAATCCTATAGGATTATGCACAATTAGGCTTTTATTATACACGATTCGTTATTTTTTGAAAGCAGGACATAAAATTTTTGAAAGATTTTCTGAAAGCAAAGAATAAATTTAGGTTGGGGACGCTTAAAGCCAGGATGGTGCAGTCAACTTCTGGTTCGCTTGCCGGGTTCAACCTGAGTTTATGCCAACAGGGCATCTTCCCTACCTTCCTCCAATAACCCTTTCTCTCTCCTGTCTGCACCTGATAAATTTATACTCGCTTCTGCCCTGAATATCAATAACTAAAACAGGACACAGCCGAAACATTTACCAAAAAGGCACGCTGTTCTCCACCTTTCCAGATTTTCCCGGCGAAAATTAATCAAACCACAGAGGCCTTAATCAAACTAATGACGTTATCGTCAATCTGGTGAGGTCCTGTACGTTCACCGATTTTCTTGAGGGAGCGGAACTTAATTCAAGGACACCGGGCCCCTCTGGCTAATTAAGTTTAAAGGTGCCAGAAGGCTTATAGCATCAGCTACCTGGCAATGACACAATAACCCTGTCTTCTTATCTCGCAATCTGTTATGTCGCATTTATCCGATGAATAACAGAATGTCCTATTCATTGAATCTTTAAAATCAGATTGACCGCCAAACATCAACAAAAATCTATCCATAATTTTTGGAGTTATGTCTTTACCGACACAATATTCTTGAATTGTTCGGACAGCCTGCCTGAGGTGTTTCTTGCCTGTTTCTTTTTCCACCAGACCAACGTTATGCATAACGCGCATGACGATTCTATCAGGCTTAAGACAAGGATATCCCATATTTTCCAGAAAATGCATCAAAGTTCTATAATTTTTTAAACCAGGCATCCCATAGCTCTCAAAACCTTCCCGGACCTTTTCTACACCATCCCAATGCCAAAACTTATCGACATCAGATATTGATTTAAGTTCCTCAGGTAAATTAAAATTCTTTAAAAAATTGTGAAAACTCCCGTGTTCCTGAACAATCTTTTGCATTGCCCTGGCCACACCAATCATCTTTTCTAATTTTGCTGGAAATCTGATATCTTTAATCTCTTCCCAAAAATATTTTTCAAATTTTTCCGGCGTCCATTCGGCTACCTCATTAAAATCACCATTAGCCAGCGCTTTTTCGAGCAATCCTTTCTTTATGATTTCAGTTACAACACTAGCTCTTACCCCTTGATAAGCAATAAGTTCGCATATTTTCAAAAAGATCTCTTTGTCATCTTGATAAATTTTTGAAGTAGGTGTAGCTAAATCTGGTTGTGTTTTAGCATTTTCTTCTACAGATTTGATAATCAAGGCTAATATCCTGTCTCTCTCTTCTACTGTTCTCATATATTCCCCCTTTCTTTCTGGGATAGTTTTTTGATTATTATAAAAAGTGTTTTTTCAAATAACAATTACGAAAATTAAGGACCTTTTTAGATAGACTAGGGCATCACCAGTTTTGTTTTCTCTGCTATAATGATGAGACTGAAAGAATGAAGATTAAACTAGAAAGAAAAATCGGAGAAAAAATTATTTTATTTTTGCCTGCGAGGTTTCGCATGTCACGCAAGCTTAAAAACTCGCCGCTAGTTGCCTTATTTTTCATAGCTCTTTTAATGCTCATAAGCTCCGCCGCCAGCCAGCTATGCGCCTCTCCTTCCACTTCCCCTGGCCAGCCCATCACCTTTCAAACCAAAAACCTCAAACTGCTACTTTCAGAAAACGGACAGCTCCTGGCACTCATCAACCCGGCCACTGGCAAAAACTACCTGCCCGCCGGAGAAAAAGCACCACTCCTTCAGGTCCGCATCGCTAACACCTGGCTGCAGCCGGCCAAAGCCACGCTGGAGCAAAAATCAGGCCTCATAACCCTGAGTTATCCCGCCCCCGCCTCAAACCTCAAAGCCAGAATCAAAGTCACATCCCACCAGACCCACCTGACTTTTCGCCTCGTTGACCTCTCCAGAACCAAAGATGCCAACGCTGTCATCTGGGGCCCATACCCAACTACCATCAGTCAAACCATCGGCGAAGTGGTAGGAGTCGTCCGCGACCGCGAGTACGCTATCGGTCTTCAAGCTCTCAACCCCAAAACTATCGGCGGCCTGTTGAAGCAAGAAGGCGGAACCGATGATTCCCGCGGCACCACGGCCATTCCCCAGCCCTACGGGAGCAGCCTCCAGGCTTACAGCCTTGACCGCTCCCGGCCGCGCCTGGTTTCTGTCTGGAACGGCCAGTACCCTGATATGCCCGTTCCACCCATCCCCGGCGAAACGACCGTCGGCTCTGCTATTGCTCTTTTCGGCTGCCCGGAAAAAGAGGTCCTGGACCACATTGAAGCCATAGAGTTAACTGAAGGACTTCCCCATCCTACGATAAACGGCATCTGGGCCAAAAAATCGCCTGAAACCGGCCGCGCTTACCTCATCTCTGACTTTAACGAACAGAACATTAATGAAATGCTTGATTACACTGAACAGGCCGGGCTGATGTCCCTCTACCACGAGGGCCCCTTCCTGACCTGGGGTCATTTTATCCTCAACCCCGAACTCTTTCCCAGTGGCCGGGCCGGTCTTCGCCTCTGCGCGGAAAAAGCGGCCCGACGCGGTCTGCGACTCGGCGTCCATACTCTGACCAACTTCATCACCACCAACGACCCCTATGTTACACCCATACCCGACCGCCGTCTGGCTGAAACTGGTGCCTCAATTATCACCGCTGATATCACGGCCACAGACACCGAAATTCCGATTGAATCTATCAATTACTTCAAAAACTTAAAGCCGAGCACCCTGCACGCTGCCCGCCTGGGTGATGAAATCATCCGCTTCCGCGACGTTACCCCCAGCCCACCCTACAAACTTCTTGACTGTCAGCGCGGGGCTTTTGGCACCAGAGCTTCTGCTCACGCCCGCGGGGAGCGCATCGCCATGCTTCTGGATTATCCTTACCAGACGCTTTTCCCCAATTTTGAACTGCAGCAAGAAATAGCCGGTCAGCTCGCCCGCTTCCTGAATGAAACAGGCGTTTCCCATATAGATTTTGATGGCCACGAAGGCTGTCTGGCTTCAGGCGAAGGCGAATACGCCATGGCCGCTTTCGCTGATAAAGTCTACCGCGAAACTGACCACACCCTGGTAAACGGCAGCAGTCGCTCAGGCCACTACTACTGGCACATTAACCACTACCTCAACTGGGGCGAGCCCTGGTACGGCGGATTCCGCGAATCGCAGGCTGATTATCGTTTTGAAAATCAGAAATTTTATGAACGAAATTACCTCCCCCACATGTTGGGCTGGTTCCTGTTGACAGCCAACACCACCGCCGAAGACATTGAATGGATGATGGCCCGGGCTGCAGGCTATCAGGCTGGCTTTGCCCTGGTGGCCAGGTACGAAAGCCTGAAGAAAAACCCAGAAACTCCCAGACTGCTTTCTCTGATCAAACTCTGGCAGGAAGCCTCCCGCGAAAAGATTTTCTCCACCGAACAGCTGGAACGCCTTAAAGACCCGGACAATGATTTCCATCTGGAAAAAGAAAACGGAGTGTGGAAGCTTTATCCCTTTTATAAATTCAAGTTTGAGCACACCAGGAAGTTACTGCAGCCAGGACAACCAACTTGCTCAGAATGGACTTTTGCCAACCAGGAGATGGAACAGCCGCTGGTGTTTGTTCTGACTATCACTGGCCAGGAAGGAAAGATTAAAGACACCTGGCTCGAACTTGATAGTTATTACCGCTTGGATTTGCCCGGAACCTATGAAGCCGGAAGTTCTATCGTCAGCGACGGAAAAACCATCAAGGTCTACAATCACAAAGGAAAATTTTTGAAAGAGGTGGCTGTGAGCCGGCCGCTGCCTGTATTAAAAACCGGGCCTCACCAGCTCAGGTTTGACTGTCTTTTTCCGGAACAAACAGAGCTTTCAGCAGATCTTACGGTGCGACTGGTCATCAAAATTATATGCCAGCCCGAACTTATAAAAGTGGTTCATTAGATAAAACTTGGTGTCACCAATTTTGTCCCAACCCCATCTTTTCCAAAAAATAGGAAAAATCTACAGTGTCCAGGTTTTTTACGATTTTTTTAGACACCACCAAAATTGAAGAAAATTGGATTTTAGATTATCTTAGACAGACAAATGGAAAGGGAAAAAGATGAAGAAAAAAGGCCGGTGCAAAAAGATGAATAATTTGATTAGAAAAAATCGGGCAATTCTTATCCTTATTCTTACTGTTCTTACAGCCTCAATTTTCCTCTTCCATCTCAGCTGTTCGCTGAATTCTTCTTCCGAAGAAATCAGCTCTGCCAGCCAGCCAAGAATCAAACACATCATTCTTTTTATCGGAGATGGAATGCACTTAGAACACGAAATCGCTGCCAGCCAGTACCTCTACGGTGAGCCGATGAAGCTTGTCTGGCACACTTCTTCTTTTTACCATCTGCCCTGCACCACCTGGGACGTGACCACCTACAATCAATTCGCTGCCAGGCAGGGACGCCCGCTTTACAGCAGAGACTCATTTGACCCGTTCCTCGGCTACAACCCAGACCTCGGCGGACGCTGGCCCTTTCCCCTTGACCCATCAGGCCAGACAGGTTACTTTCTCACCCCGCTTCCCTTGCGGCCAGGCAGCAAAAGCTCAAAAATACCGGCCACCGACTCAGCTTCGGCAGCCACCGCTGTGGCCACTGGCCGCAAAACTGCTGCCGGCAACATTTCATGGCTGCCCGGCGACCCCTCCAACGGTCAGCTTAAAACCTTAGCCGAACTGATGCGGGAGCAACTTGGCGCCTCTATCGGAGTGGTCAGCACTGTGCCCTTCAGCCACGCCACACCAGCTGCCCACGTCAGCCACAACGTTTACCGCGGCAACTACCAACTGATTTCAGAGGAAATAATCCGGGTGACCAGACCAGAGGTCGTGATCGGCGGAGGTTATCCTGGACCATCTGGCACGAACAAATTTACCTTTATATCCGAAGAAGCTTACCGCGACCTTAAAAACGGCACCATTACTGATTATGTCTTCGTAGAAAGAGAGCCAGGAAAAAATGGCAGCCAGGCTCTGCTCCGAGCAGCTGAGACATCTGTTCGTTCTAATAAAAAACTCTTTGGACTTTTCGGCGGGCCCGGCGGAAATTTTGAGCCACCGCTTCCGGTAGATAATCCCGGACATCCACAAATCCGCCGTCAGACCACAGAAAATCCTCTTCTGCGCGAGGCTGTTACTGCTGCCCTTAAAGTCTTATCGGCCGACCCGGATGGCTTTTTTGTGATGTTTGAACAGGGCGACATTGACTGGGCTAATCACGAAAACAATTATCCCTGGATGATAGGCACTGTCTGGGACCTGAACGAAGCAGTTAAAGCAGCCATCAGTTACGTGGACCGGCCTGGTGATGACCTAGACTGGTCAAACACCCTGCTCGTGGTCACCGCTGACCATGCCAACAGTTTTATGCGGCTTAAGCGCGACAAAAACGGAAATCCCCTTCTGGGCAAAGGAATGCTGCCTCAGGGCAAACCTGCTCAGCTCGGCCGCCCTGGTGAATATGACCTGGTCACCTACGCCACTACCGATCACACCAACGAACTGGTGATGGTCTATGTTTACGGCCAGGGCAGCGGCTGGAGTTACGTGTCCAGGTATCAGGGAAAATGGTACCCTGGCACCCAAATCATCGACAACACCCAGCTCTATCAGGCCTTCGCCGACGCCCTAAAAACGGGGGACACAATACTCATTCACTAATTTTTCCCTTGTGTAAAAATATGAAAAATCTACGGTGTCCCGATTTTTTTACCACCGCCGGGCTTTTTCCGGCTCCATCTTCCGCAGGTCCAGCCCCCGCTCCACGGCCGCAATCCGGTAAAGGCATATCTCGCGGAGCGACGACGGATGATGCAGCACTTCAGACAGCGACTGGCTGCCCACGGCCCAGACTCCGCCTCCTCGCACCACCACCATTTTGTAATCATGAAGAAGCCGGATTAATTCATCCTCTTTTACTTTTGGCCCCACCACCGGAATGACCAGGTACAGGAAGCTTCCCTCGGCATCCACCGGAATGATGCGCTCAATGGGCCGCTCCTCACCTGGGTAAACAAAATGGCTGTGAGCCTCAGCCTCCGGCACATAGGCGTGGATGATGGTCTGAAAATCGCTCTCGGCGTAAATTTTCTTGTGAAGCGCCAGTTCAAAATCGTCGCCCACCTCCGGTGCCAATGGCAGCTTAAGCAGTGGCCCTCCCACCTCATAAGGCATGGCCGCCTGCGGCGCGTAAAGCAGATAATCCACCCCGCGCACCGACATCGATCCCGTATGAAACGGCGAAAGCCGCGACTCAAACAGGCGGTTCCCCGCCTTCCGGAATTCTTTCAAAATCTCATCCTCTTCCGGAAAATCGCAGCGGCCGTCAATTTCCACGTTGTAAGGTTCAGGCCGGTAAGGAAAATAGCTCTCAGGGTCAGCTTTAATCTTCGCCCGCATCTCTTCCAGCCTGGTTTTAGCAACTTCAGCGGCACTGAGCTTTTTTCCGGCTTGGTTTCCCCTGTCTCTCTCGAGCGCCAGCCACTGCCTTTCCAGCAACCTGATGATGTAGCCAGCGTTATTAGCCAGGCACAGGTTAAAGAAAGCTTCCTTAAGCGTCCGCCCCCGGGTCATCGCCCCGTGCCCGTATATGATGGTCAGTGGATGCTCCGCCAGCCGCGCCGGTATAACCTTCGCCATCTCCGGCGAACCGCTGGGCACGGCAAACCAGTCCACCGGTATTTCCGCCCCCAAATGATAAAAAGTCAGCTGGTCAACCGGCACAAACGGCTCAGGCCGCTTTGGCGTCGGCTGGTCGTCAAGCGTGGCCATAACCAGCTCTTTAACATGAGCATGCATGGAAGCCTGCACCCCCGGCAGGCTCAGAATTTTCACGTGGATGTCGGTCTCAGACGAAGCTTTGTAGTAGCCGAAATCGGTTTCAGCCGGCGAAAGATAGCACAGGTGGTTGGGCTCCAGGTTGCCTTTCTGCGAACCAGTAGCCGTGATAACCACCATCTCCTCGCCCTCCGGACTTCGCCAGCGCATGGCCATGTTGCCGCTGTGACTGTCCTGAATGTCGTAAAGCAGCGAAGCCCGGCCGATAGCGTGGAACAGCCGGTAAACTTCCTCGCTTGTCTGCCATTTCCTTGGTGCCATCTCAAACCTCCTGCTCGGCCTGCCCCTCGGCCTTCCTGCGCTCTATCTGAAGCTTGCGCAGCAGCTCCTTGCTCAGCCGGCCGTCGTCGTTCCAGCCGCGAGCTCGGTAATAATCGCGCCGCATCTGCAGCATGTTTTCGCGCGTTATAGCCCTCGGCTTTCCCTCAGCCATAATGGGAATTTCTGCAAAGCGCATGGGCAGCAGGTCTTCCTCTTCCGGGTTGAGGCCCGCCTCCAGGTTGAAAAGCCGCTCCAGGGCGGCAACGCGGTTGGCAATTTCTTCCAGCCGGGCCGTGGAAAAATCCTGTCCCGTTATACCGCTTACCATCCTGGCCCACGGCTCCACCGAAAAAGCAAAGCCGGTAAAACGGCAGATGCCCAAGCTATCTTGCAAAATGCCGGTGTTCTGCATGTTGCGGATGGCAATCGGCGATTGAATCAGGCTGAAGCGCGGAATTTCGCGGGTCCCGCCGAAGAAAGCCAGCGACACCGCATAGCCGCCGCGCAGATGGCAGGCGCCCGTCGGCGAAGTCATATAGCCCAGAGCCTGAGCGTAGGAAGCCCGCGGGTCGTAGCCCGGGATTTCCAGCTTCTTAACCTGCATGGCCAGCTCGGGATGGCCCACCCGCTGCGCCAGCCGGTAAGAGCCGTCAGCCAGCAGCGCGCCAACACCCTGCCGGTAAGCCGTAAGCTCCACCATCTTTTCCAGAAGCTCCCCGCG
>JACIYK010000004.1 GCA_014359965.1 Candidatus Aminicenantota bacterium | reverse complement strand
TTTTAAGTGCCCAGAAAAAGATTTTTTTCTTCAAAGTTGAAGAAGACAGCACATTGTCTATAACCCGGGCATAAAATTTATCAAACAGACGGGGGACACTGACCATGATAGTCGGCCTGACTTCCACCAGGTTTTCAGCCACGGTGTCTACACTTTCCGCATAAGCAATGGT
The DNA here is from genome assembly GCA_014359965.1 of Candidatus Aminicenantota bacterium. GTDB lineage: Bacteria > Acidobacteriota > Aminicenantia > Aminicenantales > Saccharicenantaceae > Saccharicenans. Next base: position 32,016 of record JACIYK010000004.1, on the reverse strand, counting down.
GGCACCGACATAAATCCAGGCAAAAGTGCACATTCTTTCCAGAACATGGGAAAGCGGCAAAAAACTCAGGGCCGTATCTTTTTCAGTGTACTCAACCACAGAGCGTAGGGTCTGGATATTGTTGACCAGATTATAGTGACTGAGCATGGCTCCTTTGGGAACTCCCGTTGTCCCTGAAGTATAAATGATGGTGGCCAGGTCATCCCGTTCCAGAGCCAGAGCAACTTTATCAAACTCTTCTGGGTTCTTCTGGTTGTACTCTTCACCAGCTTTCTCCACTTCTTTTAAAGTCAGAACTCCTTCAGGTGCTGGCTCATCTATGATGATGAACTCCTCGACACCCTTTATTTCATTTTTTATTCTGGCAACCTTTTCCCATAACGACTCATTGGAACAAACGAGCAGCCTGGCTTCTGAATCATTGATAATGTATTTAATCTGTTCTGGAGTGAGAGAGGTATAGATGGGAACAGTAACACCTCCCAGGCAGATGTTGGCCAGGTCCACCATAACCCACTCGGGCCGGTTTTCTGAAAGAATGATTAATTTATCGCCTTTTTTCTGGCCGAGAGTCCTCAATCCGGAAGAAATGTTTCTGACTCTCCGGGCGAACTCAGCCGTAGAAATCGTCCGGTACTTTCCTTCCCTCTTTACCAGCATAAAGGCTTCTTTCTGGTAAACTTTCTCTGTGTTGAGAAACACCTTGGCCAGAGTGTCAATCATTCTCCTTCTCCTTTTCTTTCAATGCTCTTTTCCTTTTAAAATTCCTGGTGTCTGGCTTCATGCTGCAGAAGCCATTTTTTTCGCCAGAGCCCGGCTCCAAATCCTACCAGCCGGCCGTCGCTGCCCACCACCCGGTGACAGGGTATGATGATTACCACAGGGTTATGGTGATTGGCCTGTCCGACCGCCCGGCTAGCTCCGGGAAAACCACAGGCTCGAGCTATTTCTCCATAACTTCGGGTCTGACCATAAGGAATTTTTTGTAACTCCGCCCAGACCTTTTTCTGAAAGGGTGTACCCTGCAGGTTAAGTTTGACCGAAAAAAATTTTCGGCACCCGGCAAAATATTCATCAAGCTGCCACCAAGCCTCTATAAGAGGCGCCGGTGCTTCATTTAATCTTGCCTCCATCTCGGACTCTCGGCTGGCTTTTCTGGAACTGGCGGGTAGGAAGGAACAACTCTGCAAACCGGCTTCATCTCCGCATAACTCTATAATTCCTATCGGAGAATGATAATATAACGCCATCTTTCCCTGCACTCTATTTTTTTTTCTTTTATTTATTCTTTTATTTTTACCCAGATTCTGGTCAATCCGCGCTCGTTTTCAAACCTCAATTCAAAAACATCAGGATACGCCTTAAAAAGCTGGGATAGCTGACGGAAACCATAGGTACGGGGGTCAAACCCCGGGTCTAACTGCCGTAGGTAAAAACCTATAGTGCTGAGTTTGGCCCAGCCATCCTCATCGGTAGCCATGTCCACGGCCGCTTTTAAGAGAGGTAATGGGTCATAACCGCGTTGTTTCTGTTCTTCCGTTGTTTTTTCTCCAGCTCCTCTCCTCTTTCGTTCACGCTCTTTTTCTCTCAGGCCCAGGTTTTCCGTATAAATAAAAACATTGCAGGCATTAACAAAGGCTTTGGGGGTAGTCCTTTTGCCAATGCCCATGACAAAAAAGCCGGCCTCTCGGATTCTGGTGGCCAGCCTGGTGTAATCAGAATCACTGGAGACAATACAGAAGCCATCCACCAACCGACTGTGCAGAATATCCATGGCATCAATGATCAGGGCGCTGTCGGTAGCATTCTTACCCACTGTGTAACGGAATTGTTGCACCGGTTGAATAGCATTTTCATGCAGGGCTTTCTTCCAGCCAGCCATGTTGACGGTGGTCCAGTCACCATATATTCTTCTTATGGTAATCAAGCCGTATTTACCCACCTCAGCTAGTATTTCCCCAATAAGAGAAGGCTGAGCGTTATCGCCATCAATCAAAAGAGCTATCTTGCGGCTTTTTTCTTCAGAATAGCTTTCGATCATCTATTTCACTTCCTTTATATTATTTCCCATTTTTTATTTAAATTACCATATTTTTTTTATATTATTACACACTCCAGGCATTATTATCAAAGTTTGATAATGCGTTTAAACTTTTCTACAGGCAAAAAGTGAAGATGAATATTGTGGAATTGTCTTTCCTATTTTGCTTCTGTCTTTCTTCAATTTCCGCCATAACTTCAGAAGTGCACGGGAAGAAGTGGCTGGCTTATGTTTTCAGGCCTTTTACCATCATTCTGCTCATTGGCTTTGTTCTAGAAAGCCGACCTTTATCTTTTTACCACGAGGCTATCCTGCTCGCTCTGGTGTTTTCCTTGCTCGGAGACACCATGATGATGCTGAAAAAGAAAAGGTTTTTAGCTGGCCTGCTTTTCTTTTTACTGGCCCAAGCAGCCTTGGCCAGCGCCTTTTATTCCAGGCTTAAACCAGGGTTTCTTCCCTGGCCGGTCTGGCCTCTGGTTCTGCTGGCGGCTCTGATGCTGGGACTCATCTGGAAAAATCTCGGAAAGTATAAAATCCCGGTGTGTTTTTACCTACTGGTCATCCTGACCATGGCCCGACTGGCCCTGGAATTGCCCCACCAGCTTCCTGGTTTTAAGTCATGGCTCGCAGCCTCTGGAGCCTTGTTTTTCTTGCTTTCGGACGCCATTTTAGCTGTCAATCAGTTCCACCGTCCGTTTAAAAATGCTCAGGTGCTTATCCTTTCAACTTTTTACCTGGCTTTGCTCTTGCTAAGTCTTTCGATCTGATGATTAACCCCTAATTCAGTTTATATCACCTTTTCTGGCGATTGAATTTGATTGGCTAATTATGTTTAAATATTCATTTTAGAGGAGCAGGAACATGGAAGTTCATCTTCAAACCTTAATTGATAGCATTGGCGATGCCATCGTGGCCACGGATACTGAGGGCCAGGTCATCATCTGGAACCCAGCCGCTGAAAAAATGTTCGGCTATAAAAAAAAAGAAGCTCAGGGGAAAAATATAGATGAGCTTATTGGCGGTCCAGAGGCCAAAAAGGCCAGGAAGATAACGCAAAGAATACTTAAACGAAAAATCTCCAACCAGATAGCCATCAGGTATAACAAAGAAGGTAAGCCTATCACAGTCAGTATTACCGCCTCACCAGTAATATATGGACAGTATCTGCTGGGCGGCATAGCTGTTTATAAAGATATCTCTGACCTCGTACAAAAAGATAAGCAACTGGAGCACGCCAACCGATTGCTGCGAGCCATAAGCGATATCAATCAGACCATTATCCAGGAAAAAAATCCTGAGAAATTACTTAAAAAGGCTGCTTCTCTTCTGGCCGAAAATGGTAAATATGACTTGGTCCAATTTATCCTGGTAGACAGCCGTCTAAAACCAGTTAAATTTATGGGTCACGGCCCCAAAAAATTACTAAACCGCTTTCCTTTATGTGCGGAAAAAGTTTTAAAGGCAAGGCGCTCTCTTTTCATCCCGGAAATTAAAGATAGCCGGCTATGCCGGAGCTGTACTAAAGAAGTTGAGTCTGGCTGGGCAGCCACTTTCCTGCTCGAACACAACAAAGAAATTTTTGGTGTGATGCACGTGGGCAATGCCCACGATGTTTTTGACCAATCAAGCGAAATTAAGATATTGGAGGAAATTTCTTCGGACCTAGGTTTTGCCCTCTATTCCATTAAAAAAGAACGGGAGAAAAAGCTGGCGGAAAAAGAAATCAAGCGCCTGCAGCAATTTTATCAAACCATCATTACCAGCCTGGCTGAGGGTATAGCAGTTGAAGATACCAGAGGAATCATAACCTTTGTTAATCCTTCACTGGAGAAACTGCTCGGCTATAAAAAAGGAGAATTGCTCGGCCAGCACTGGAGTGTTTTCATCGCCGACGAAGAAGTTGAGCGCATCAAAGAAAAATCAAAAAAACGCCGGACTAAAACCAGGGAACAATACGAAACCATCCTGAAAACCAAAGATGGCCATTTCATCCCAGCTCTCATCCATGCCCGCTCATTGTATTCAGGCAACAAGTTCAACGGCGTGGTCTCAGTCATAACTGATATCTCTCAACTGAAAAAAATTCAAGAAGAATTGAAAAAATCGCGGGACGAAGCCCTGGCTGCCAGCAAGGCCAAAAGTGAATTTCTGGCCAACATGAGCCATGAAATTCGCACCCCGATGAACGGTATCATCGGCATGATTGAGCTGGCCCTCCAGACAGAACTGACTGAAGAACAAAGACAATTTCTGACCGCAGCTCGGGCTTCAGCCGAATCCCTTCTGACTATTCTTAACGATATTTTGGATTTTTCTAAGATTGAAGCCAGGATGATCGAGCTCATTCCCACTGAATTCAAGCTTCACGATTCGCTAACTGAAATTGTGGCCACACTGGCTCTCACTGCCCATAAAAAAGGTCTGGAACTTCTGTGTCATGTCCCCCCATCTCTTCCAGAAAGAGTGGTAGGAGACCTTAGCCGGTTAAGACAGATTATTTTAAACCTGGTCAGCAATGCCATTAAATTCACTGAGGAAGGTGAAGTAACTGTTGAAGTGCAAGAAGAATCAAGAACAGAGAAGGACATCATCCTTCATTTTACAGTCAGAGATACAGGCATAGGTATCCCTCCCGACAAACTTAATTCAATTTTTCAACCTTTCGTCCAAGCTGACGCTTCGCTTACCAGAAAATATGGCGGCACTGGGCTTGGGCTGGCCATTACTTCTCAGCTGGTCAATCTGATGGGCGGAAAAATTTGGGTAGAAAGTGAACTGCAAAAAGGAAGCACTTTCCACTTTACGGTTAAACTTGGTCTGCCAGAAAAAACAGAAGAAAAGCCTGTGCCTGGCACTCTATCAGCGTTGTATGGTCTTAAAGTGCTGATTGTTGACGATAATGCCACCAACCGCCTTATCCTGAAGGAAATGTTGCAGAGCTGGCGAATGAAACCAGTAGAAGCAGCAAACGGACCAACCGCCCTATCTCTCATTCAATCCCAGACGAGTGAGCCATTTGATTTATTCCTCTTGGATCTGTCCATGCCAGAAATGGACGGCTTTACGCTAATGGAAGAGATCAGGAAGCTAGAGCAGGTTAAGGATACTCCCATCATCATCCTGACTTCCGCTGATCGGGTGGGTGATTTTCAGAGGGCCAAAGAAATGGGAGCTTCTGCTTACCTGGTAAAACCGGTGAGACCTTCAGATTTGTTAGATACCATTATGGTCATTAAAGGCGCAACTGGCCTAAGCAAAAAACTTTCAGAACCCATCACCGAACAAACTCTTCCAGAATTTAGAGCCAAGTACAAAATTTTGTTGGCTGAAGATAATGCCATAAACCAAAAAGTGGCTCTTCATCTTCTGCAGAAAAAAGGCCATTCTGTGACCGTGGCAGAAAACGGCCAGGAGGTACTGGAAAAACTTAAAACTGAAGATTTTGACCTTATTCTTATGGACGTGCAGATGCCGGTAATGAACGGTTTTGAGGCTACCAGCAAAATCCGGGAAATGGAAAAAGAAACCGGCCGCCACATACCTATCGTGGCCATGACCGCCCATGCTATGAAGGGTGACCGAGAAAAGTGTCTAGAAGCAGGTATGGATGACTACGTTTCCAAGCCTCTTTATCCGGAAGAACTTTATAAAGTTATCGAAAGAGCTATGACCAAGAAAAAATAAAGCCTTGACCCAGGCGGAAGACAAAATGAAAAATACCTTCGTAGAAACCGCCAGCCGTCAGAAGAGCAGATTTTCTGTCCTAGTGGCCGAAGACGACCCTCTAACCAAAAGGCTTCTAGAAAAAAAATTAAAAGATTGGGGCTATACTGTACTTAAGGCTGAAGATGGGAACAAAGCCCTAAAAACCATCAAGCAACCAGAAGTCAGAATGGCCATCTTGGATTGGATGATGCCTGGCCTGGAAGGTCCAGAAATTTGCAGTAAATTAAGACAGAGCAAAAAACCAAAATATACTTACATCATATTGCTCACAGCCAGAGATACTTCATTTGATATTATTCAAGGACTGGAAGCCGGAGCTGATGACTACATGACCAAACCCATTAATTTTATGGAGCTTCGAGCCAGGCTGAAAACAGCTCATCGAATCCTTGAGCTTGAAGATAATCTTATTAAAGCTCAAAAGAAACTCCTAAAATTGGCAACTATGGATAGTTTGACTGGTGCCTGGAATCGGCGGACAATACTCAGCTTTATAAGGGAAGAACTTGAGAGGTTCAAGAGAGAAAAAAATCCTTTCGGCCTACTGATGATTGACCTGGATAATTTCAAAAACATAAACGACTCCTACGGGCACCAGGCCGGTGATGCTGTTCTCAAAAATATTGTTAAAATGCTAAAAAAGAATCTGCGGCCTTTTGACAGAATTGGTCGCTACGGCGGAGACGAGCTGTTGATACTTCTCCCCAACTGTAATATTTTCAACACAGGTATTATTGCCACTCGCCTTCTAGAACACATCAGAAAAAATAAGATTAATTTCAGACACAGGGCTACTCTTTCGGCCACCTTATCCATCGGTGGAACTTCAACCGATTCTATTTCTCAGCCTAACTTAGTAAAGTTAATCAGAACCGCTGACCGGGCTCTTTACCTAGCCAAGAAACTTGGCCGTGACCGGGTAACTCTTTTTGGCGATTCAATAAAAATGGAAGCAAAGGAGAAAAAGAATGCCAGAAAAGAAAAACGCTGAAACTAACAGTTCTACACCTCCAATTGACCGCCAAGAAGTTCTGGAAAGAATTGGTGGCGATGAAGATTTCCTTAAAGAGCTTATTGACATCTACAAACAGGAATTTGCTGAAAAAGCGGAGCTTCTGGCCAAGGCAATAGAAGAAAAGAATTTTCAGGTGATTAGAGAAGCCGGGCATTCCTTGAAAGGCGCTTCCGCCAACCTCAGCCTGCCAGCACTTAGAGAAGCTGCCTGGGAAATGGAAATGGCCGGCAAAGAACAAAACCTGGAACAGGCCCAAAAGGCTCTGACTAAACTTAAAAAAGAATACCAGAGGCTTCTTGAGTATCTCGGTTAGAAATAATTAATTAAAGCTCCTGATTACAAGTCACGTAATCAGTGCTCTTCTTGCTACTTACCAGTCGTTTTTGACCAAATAACCGGGCCAAGTCAAATGCTTTTGTTTGCTTACCTGGTTTGCTTTCATCTTGCTTTATTATTGAGGAGCAGGTTTTTTACTGCTTTTTATAAAAAACGACCTGTCTTAACGCCTTAATTCTAATCATCAATTTCGCAAAAAATTTAAAGCAGCTTTATTATCAACACTCTTCCACCGCCTTCCTTACTTCCAGTTCATAACTATCGACGATTCACCAGATCCGAAGGTTAAAACAAAAATAATTGGCTTGAACTTAAATTTCCTTCTGTCGTTGCCTGGTCAGAAGGTTTAGCCGCAAGCAAATCAACTTCGGACGAAATGTGGTATCTCAGGTGGAATTTCCAGACTTAATTCCATCAAGCCCATTTTTTCCCGCCAGCCGTCCAGCAGCACTGAAAAATAATTTTCTTTTTTCCACACTTTTCAATGGTATAAACGTTTGGCTTCCCAGTCTTAAGAATTTCTCTTATTTTTGCGGCTGATTCAGGACGATGGCAGCCAAATATATTCTGTCCGACTAACCCTACCCCCCATCGGCCGCAAAAACCTCAGCCGCTTTCTGATTGAGATAAAGTATTTTGCCTTCCAGGTCAGTTATGGTAATAGCTCCGACAAACTCGTCTATCCAGTTAGCTCGGCTCATTTTTTTCTCCCTTAATATTTTTTTGAGCTATTTTATAGTAATTTTACTTGTCTTATTAATTAAATTAAAATAATTTATCCCTTTAACTTTTAGTAAATTTCACTGCCCTTTCTGAAAAAGAACTCTGGCTGAACGCCTCATTAAATCAAACTAAAAACTAAAAAATAATAGACGTCCGTCTCTTTTTCTTGATATCATAGGAAAAAATTTTCCGGCTTTAATTTAATCTGCCTTTGAGGTGAAAATATGACACCAAAGGAAAGCGCTCATTTTCCAAAAACATTCTGGACTGCTAACACCATAGAGCTTTTTGAGCGAGCCGCTTACTATTCCATGGCTTCTTTCATGGTTATTTACCTGAAAGAGGTTTTGGGCATGGCCCCCACTTTCGCCACTTTCCTTAACGGTTCTCTGCTCTGGGGGCTTATCTATTTCATGCCCATCGTTTCAGGCACCCTAGCTGACAAGTACGGGTACAAACGCTCTTTAACCCTTTCTTTCATCATGCTCTTGCTTGGCTACTTCATCATGGGCAACGTCCAGAAACTCTGGCCGGTTCTGGTCGGTACTGATCTGGTGTCCAATTACACTCTTCCAGTCGTTCTGGCTATTATTCTGATTGGCCTGGGCGGTTCTATTGTCAAGCCTTGCATCGCAGGCACTGTGCAGAAGACCTCCGGGGCTTATGCTACCCTTGGTTTTGGCATTTTTTACATGGTGATTAACATAGGTTCTATAACTGGCCGTGGAGTTTCCTATTTTATAAGAACCAGGTTGGGCATCCCGGCCATTTTCACTTATGCCTCCACCCTTTTCGTTTTCCTGGGTCTTCTGGTAGTGCTTTTCCTCTACCGCGAACCAGAATACGTAAGCGACGGGCTTAAGGACAATCAGGTGGCCAGAAAAAAAACTTTAAAAGAAGCCATTTTAGGAATCTTTGTTGTTCTGAGCAACCTGAAATTTGTCTTTTTTCTTATCGTTATCGCCCTGTTCTGGTTCCTTTACGTTCAGCTTTACAACCTGATCCCTCTCTTCCTGCGGCACATTGACCCCAATGCACCGGTGGAGCTATATACTCTGGCTAATCCGTTAATGATAGTTTGTTTCCAGTTATTAATTACCAGGCTAGTCAGAAAATGGACACCGGTAAAGTCCATCATGCTGGGAGTTGGAGTTACAACCACGGGAATGCTTTTAAACATTCTCCCGGTGCTTATTTTCTCCGACCTCAAGCAGAAAATTTCCCTGGCTGGACTAGGTTTGCCAGTGGCCGGTCTTTTTCTGCTAATAAGCATTGCTTCCATGGCTGTGGGTGAGATGATGGCTTCACCACGCATTTATGAATACATCGGCCGCATCGCACCCAAAGGTGAAGAAGGTCTTTATCTGGGCTATGCCAACCTGCCAGTAGCCATTGGTAGTATTATCGGCGGTCCAATCGGCGGGGCTCTTTATCAAAAATATATTGCTACGCCGCTGCAGAATGGAGCTCAGCCAGAATACATCATCATCTGGGCAACTATCGCTTTTTTGGGCGTTTGTTCTATGGCCGGGCTGGCCATTTACGACCGCCTGGTGGTCAAGAGTCAGAAGGTCCAGTCGTAATGTCGTAATAACGTAAATATATTATTAACATTTTATTTGAAAAATTACTACTTCCGAACGTTAATCTAAAAACGGGTTTCATTGGTTATTTGCTCAATCGTTAACTTTCAAACTGACCCATCCTTTCTGAAAAAGTTAAGAAGCAGGCTTAAATTTTATAATAATAACAAACCGTTTCTTATTTTTCTTAAGACGTCTAATTTCCAAAGCGGGGGTTGACCACCCCAGCATAAATGGAGCCAAAAGTATAGCTGACCCCGAGAGAAATCCCGTAGCTATAAGAAGTGGCTAGAGCCTTTCTTTGAAGCAGAACATCTTCCAAACTTAGATCTCCTTTAGCCAAATAGACCTGGTCATTAATCTTGGAAAAACGGCCAGAGAATCCTATCGAAAAACCTCTGTATAATCTGAGGTTCATATTAGTGGAAAAAACCAGGTGGTTTTTGCTGAAATCATGAAAATAATGGAAGCCTTCCAGCACAGCTCTAATATTTCCCCATGGCTCCTTCATTTCAAAAGTTACAGAAAGAGTTTCACCTAACAGGCTTTCTTTTGTTTTGTCGTAAATTGTTTCTTCGTAATAAAAATTATAGCTATAGCCAACTCGGTAGAGCACCCGAAGCTGTCTTCGGGTTGATTCCGAGTAGGGGAAAAAATTATACTCCAATGCTGGAGCCGGATTGATGGCCAGTTTTATGTTATTGTAGGTGGCGGAGCTCAGTCCAAACCAGCCACCCACTGACCAGTGGTCATTCAGAGCATAGACCAGAAGGCTGGAAAAACCGAAGCTATTCTGGCTGGAGGTAATGGTTTGAGTTGTCTCGTCCTGTTCAACCTTATAGGCGCTGTGGTTGAGGTGGCCGGAAAGGCCGGAACGAAACTTTACTTTCTTGGTAACACGGTTGGCACTGAAATTACTATGAAGAGAAATAAAATTTTTGCTCTGCTCACCAGACAGGCTTCCGGACAACCCCAGGCTAAAAACCCAGAAGTTCCAGGGGTCCTCAATTTCGGGTTGCGGCATTCTTTTTTCAAAATCTATTTTTAAATAATCACCTAAATCTGTTTTGCTCAGGTAGGGAACTAGCCCCAGCTTAAGCACCCGCACAAGCCCCTTTCGCTCAACATCAGCCGAGTAAGTTCTTTCAGCTACATACTTCAGAGTGTTATGAAGATCATAAAAATTATTACGGCCGATGAAATTCAGAGTATACTCTCGGCCACCATCTCCCGTAGGCTGGATTGTAATCAGAACATGAATGTCTGCTTCGCTTCTTTCCCGGACAAAGTTGACAAAGGTAATCTCCTGGCGAATGTAGGCCATGTCGCACTGATGGCAATCAATAAATACTTTGGGCGGCTCAGGTTGCGGACGATAAATTCTTTCCTGGGCCTGAAGCTGACCTGAAAGAAAAGAACAAATTATGGCCAGAATCCAACTTAAACCTAGCAGCTTATGTTTCATCTCAGACTCCTACTGGCCAGGGCTCAAGCGAAACATCTCTGACCAGTTTTTTCTACCTGGTTTTATCCTCACTCAGGAGGTCAAAAATTTTCTTAAACCTGCTGGTCAGTTTCATTCTCTGAGACAGGTCTGGACTCAACTGGTCTTTTTTTTAATGACTTCGGGCTTTAAAAGCTGAAGCCAGGTTCTCGAATCTTGGCTGGTCAGACAAAACATCATCTTCAAACCGAAAATAGTGCCAAGCGGGATTAAGGGCAATAAAAACACACTTACCATAAGACCGGTCAACCAGGCCCATTTTTCCCGCCTGGCTAATCCAGAGGCAGTAATTAAGCTGATCAAGGAAAAAGCCAGAAAGACAATCAAGATTAACAGGCCATGGCCAATTATGAAATCAACACCGCTGAGATGTTTCAGAGCTGGTTCACTTCCCGCAACTGACTGGCTGTAAATCATGAGGAATAAAACTGCCCCTGCGGTTAGCAGTCCAAGAAGGCCGAAAACCCTGAGAACCAGACGGGAAAGCATCACTTTTTCGGGCATTACTCATTACCTGTTAGATACCTATTTTACTTGACTTTCTGCTGGATTCAAGGGATTAATTTTAATAAAATAGTAAAATAAAAAAGTAACTAGCTCAGGAGGCACCTGATGAAAAAATTTTTATACCTGGTGTCAGCGCTGCTAATTCTGTTTTCAGCTGTCCGGGCTGATGTTTACCTCAGAGCCAGAAGCACCACTGACCCGATAAATGCCTACGGCCAGAACATCCCGGCCCGGGAAATCATATCCGAACAATGGATAGCAAACGATTTCTATTTGCAGAAAAATGGTGACCTGACCTCCACCCTCTATGATATCAAAAAGAACAAAATCTACCTGATTTTTCATCAATCAAAATCCTACTTGGAACTGACTCCACCTGTGGATTTCGCCAGTCTGCTGCCTGAGGAAATGGCCCAGATGGCGCAAGCCCTGGACCAGCTGACGATTTCAGTCAAACCAACTGGAGAAACGAAAACCATAAATAACATCAATTGCCAGGGCTATAAGGTGGAAATGTCTGTCTTGATGTCTCCTATAAACATGAAAGTCTGGGCCTCAGAGGAATTGCCTTTTAACCTGAAATCTTTTATTGAAAAAATCTGGCCTGAAGTAATCAAGCTGGAGCTTAAGGGAAATGATAAAGCCATGGCTGAATTAGCAAAAATAAAAGGGCTCTGGATAGCTTACGAAACTCAGACTCAGACTATGGGCCTGGAAATAAACTCCCGCTATGAAGTGGTAGAAATCAGCAAGAAAAGCCCTCCCCCAGGTATATATTCTGTTCCGGCCGACTACAAAAAAAAGGACAAGCTGTCTATGGAAGATTTGCAGGGTTTTTTCTAAACTTTAACCAGGCTCTAACTTTTTGCTGGGAAAAAACTGTTAAAACAAAAATCGTTGACCGCCTTTCAGCCAGGCTCCACTGAAGTATCGGTTATTAAGAATGGCAACTTTCCCCAACTCAACAAGCATAAGTTAGTATATGAAGAAGTCTTTTGCCTGAGGAGTCAATATTTAGTTTAGTTTCGATTTACAGAAGGCAGCTACGGCTAAAACTTTTTAACTTATGGCGATGATAAATTTTTTAGCCAAAACCAGGCATAAAATTTAGTGCTGTTGTGTCATTTTCAACTAAGAAATTGTCATCTCTTGATTTTTCGAAATATCGGCATTATTCTTACGCTATGAACAACCAGGCTTCAGAAAAAGAAAAAATTCGCGTTCGTTTTGCCCCCAGTCCGACCGGTTACATTCATGTGGGGAATGCCAGAACTGCGCTCTTTAATTGGCTTTTTGCCAGGCAGAACAATGGTATCTTCGTCCTGAGAGTGGAAGATACAGACCTTGAGCGTTCCAGGGAAGAATACGAAAGGAACCTCATCCAGGACCTGAGATGGCTGGGCCTGGATTGGGACGAAGGCCCTGATATAGGTGGACCCTACGGGCCTTACCGCCAATCAGAACGTCTGGAGCTTTATCACAAATACGCTCACCAGCTTCTTCAAGAAGGAAAAGCATACTATTGTTTCTGTTCTCAGGAAGAACTGGAGCGGGAAAGAGAAGCTGCCCTGGCCGAAGGCCGAATGCCTGTCTACAGCGGCAAATGCCGGAACATCCCGCTTAAAGATGCGGAGAAGAGACGCAGCTGCGGAGAACCAGCGGCCATAAGGCTTAAAGTACCAGAAGAAGGAATAGTGGCTTTTTATGACCTGGTGCGCGGCCATGTAGAATTTGACCTCAAAATCATCGGTGACCCCATCATCGTTCGTTCCAACGGCATGCCCGCTTACAATTATGCCGTGGTAATTGATGACGCGCTCATGCACATCACCCATGTTATCCGGGGAGAAGATCACGTCTCTAATACCCCTAGGCAGATACTGCTTTACCAGGCTTTTGGCTGGCCGACTCCAATTTTCGCTCACCTCTCCATGGTCATGGGTAAAGACAACACCCGTCTGAGCAAAAGGCATGGTGCCACCTCTGTTGATCAGTTCCGGAGAGAAGGCATACTAGCTGAAGCCCTGTGTAATTATCTTTCTTTTCTTGGCTGGTCACCACCCGAAGGTCAGGAAGTGCTTACCTTACAGCAGCTGGTAAAGCTTTTTGACCTCAACCGGGTGAGCCGCTCCGCTGCCATATTTGACTACGAAAAATTACACTGGCTTAACCGTCAGCACATCAAAAAACTCAGTCCGGAAGAAAAACTCAACCTGGCACTTCCCTACCTGGAGGAAGCTGGTCTGGTAAGCAGCCCGGCCACAGAAGAACAAAAAACTTGGTTGAAAAAAGCGGTGGAAATTCTTCTGGAAGGTGTGGATAAATTTTCTGAACTGCCCAAAAAATTTGAGCTTCTCTTTGACTTCAACCCGGAAAATCTTGACCAGGAAGCCAAGGAAATCATTGCCAGCAGCTCCGCGCGTCTGGTCATAAAAACTTTCTATCAGAAAATAGCTAACTTGTCAGAATTTAATTACGAGACCTTTGCCCGGATAACTGGAGAAATCAAAAAAGAAACCGGCATTAAAGGAAGGGACCTTTACCACCCCTTACGGGTGGTTCTGACTGCCCGCGGCTCTGGTCTGGAACTGGACAAATTCATTCCCCTGCTGGAAGAAGGAGCTAGGCTTCAGTTTCCCCGAAGAATTATCGGCTGCCTGGAGCGGGTTAAAATGATGGTTTCTTTCCTGAATCTTTGAGCTGAGAAAAACTGTTTTTTAAAAGTGGCAGAGGACATTATTGTTTTCTGGGAAAATTAGCTCTGGCTTTTAGTCCTTCACCAACTTTAATTGTTAGAGGGGCAGTCTATGTGCTCAGTACCCTGATTTTCCAGTTAAAAAAATTTAGTTTTTCCTGATATTCTCTTTAGGCTATAATCATTAAAGAGTAATTCCTTCTTACTCAGGTATTAACAAGGAGAAAAAAAAACATGGCCGCAAAAGACCGTCTGGCCAGAATAAACCCTATTCTGGAATGGCTCAAGGCCAGTCCCAACCGGCTCAATAAAATTTTCGTTCAGAAGGAAAAAGGTCACCACCGAATAAACGAAATTATTGCTCTGGCCAGGCTCAACCATATACCGGTGGTTTTTGTGCCAAGAGAAAGGCTTGACCGCCTCCATCCAGACCATCAGGGTGTCATTGCCTTTGTGGCTGAAAAAGAATACGTAGAGCTTGAAGACCTGCTGGTAAAGGACCATCCTGCTTTTCTGGTCATCCTGGACGAAGTAGAAGACCCACAGAATATTGGAGCAATAATAAGAAGTGCCGAGGGGGCAGGAGTTGATGGACTGGTTTTGCCAGAAAGACATTCTGCCGGTCTGACCGCCACAGTGGCTACCACCGCGGCCGGAGCGCTGGCTCATCTTAAAGTAGCCAGAGTTACCAACCTGGCCCGGTCTATAGAATGGCTGAAAGAGCAAGGGGTCTGGGTAGTTGGAGCAGATGGTGAAAGCAAGTCCAGGTGGTTTGAATTTGATTACACCCAGCCTGTGGCTATTGTCCTTGGCTCCGAAGGTTACGGGCTGCGAGCCAACATCAAGAAAAAATGCGACCAGTTACTTTCTATACCTATGCTTGGCAAGGTAAACAGCCTCAACGTTAGTGCCGCAGCCGCAGTCTTCTTCTATGAAGTCGTCCGCCAGCGCCTGACAGCAGAAAATTACCGAAACCAAAGAAAAAACGTAAAGAGCTAGGTTGTTTGGCCTCTTCAGACTGTCAGAAAAAAGCGGCATGAATGTTGAGAATTAACCTGAATGAAAGACTGAACTTACCCGATTCTGCAAGCGCAAACTAGCTGGCTGAGGAAGCCCCCACCTCATGGTATCTTCCTGTAAAGCATCATCAATTCCTTTATCTTTTTTTTCTTTATCCCTACTAAAGACGTTTTTGCGGGAAATTTTTTCTCACCTTCCGGCCGCTTCATAAACCGATACTTGACAGAAGAGCCACTATCTTTTTAGAATACCCTGAACGCCGGTTTTCTGATAAAATAACTGCGAGAGTTAAAAATGAAAGAAAAGATTGACTTTTATTCTTTGGAACGACCGCTGGTAGAGCTTAAAGAACAGATTGAAGTTCTGGAAACCAGTGAGGATTCTAACAGGAATGAAAAAATTACCGTCCTTCGGGCCCGGATAGAGAAGCTATGGAAAAAGATTGCCCCGGAACTTACAGCCGTTCATATCGTCCAGATTGCCCGCCATCCTAAAAGACCTTACACGCTTGATTACATTAACGCCCTTTTCCAGGATTTCATGGAATTTCACGGCGACCGGCGGTTTGCTGATGACCCAGCCATCGTGGCTGGTTTGGCCTTTTACAAGGGTCAGACTGTAGCTGTTATCGGTCACCAGAAAGGCCGGACAACCAAGGCCCGTCTGGAAAGGAACTTTGGTCAGCCTAACCCTGAAGGCTACAGAAAAGCACTGCGCATTATGCAGATGGCAGAGAAATTTGGCTTTCCGGTCATTACTTTTGTTGATACTCCTGGAGCTTACCCGGGTATTGGAGCCGAGGAAAGAGGTCAGGCCGAGGCCATTGCTTACAACCTGAAAGTTATTTCCCGACTGAAGACGCCCATCATCAATGTTATTATCGGGGAAGGCGGAAGCGGCGGCGGACTGGGCATTGGTTTCGGAGATGCCCTGCTGATGCTGGAGTATGCTTTTTACTCTGTTATTTCACCTGAAGGATGCGCGGCCATTCTCTGGAAAGACCAGGGGCCCACGGCTGTAGAAAAAGCAGCAGAAAATCTCGGATTACGGGCCCAAAAGCTTTATGAACTGGGCATCATTGACAGGATCATTCCTGAACCCCCCGGCGGTGCCCACATGGATTATGAAACCACCTTCAAAAACGTAGATAAACATTTAAGCCAAACCCTAAAGAAGCTGCAGCAGCTCAGCCTGGAAGAATTACTGGAAGAACGCTACAAGAAAATCAGGCGTCAGGGTGTTTTTAAAATAGTATGAAGTAAGAGGAAAAAGGAATAACCAGGCAAAATTGAACCAGTACTTTTCTCCAAAAACTTTATTTCTTACCAGGTAACGAGTCATGAACGAAGAAACCAACAAAAAAGAAATTTCCGCTATCAAAGGAACCAAGGATATACTGCCGCAGGAAGCGCGTTACTGGCAGGTGGCTGAAGCTACGGCCAGGCAAATTTTCGAGCTTTATGGCTACCGGGAGCTTAGAGCACCTGTTATTGAGCCCACCGAGCTTTTTGAAAAAGGTACCGGCGCTTCCTCCGACATTGTGACCAAAGAAATGTATACCTTTGTAGATAAGGGCGGGAGGTCAATTACTCTCAGGCCTGAATATACGCCTTCGGTGGTCAGGGCCATCATAGAACACCGTTTAGACCTTCAACCGCAACCCCTTCGTTTTTACTACATCGGCCCGATGTTCAGGTATGACAAACCGCAGAAAGGTCGCTACCGGCAGTTTCACCAGATTGACATAGAAGTTTTTGGGGAAAAAGACCCGGCCGTAGACGCCGAAATCGTGGAAATGGCTCACCATCTACTGAAAAAGCTGGGTGTGGAAAAGGTAGAAACACTGGTCAATTCTGTTGGCTGTAAGAAATGCCGGCCCGCTTATGGACAGGCTCTCCGACAGGCAGCCAGGGCTGTAAAAGACCGGCTGTGCCCGGACTGCCAGCGCAAGGCAGAGATTAACCCGCTGAGGATATTTGATTGCAAGGTTGAAACCTGCCGGGAAGCAGCAGCTACCTTTCCCCTTATCACTGAATACTTGTGTGAGGAATGTCGCACACACTTTGAGCAGTTTCGCAGTTATCTGGACTTCTACGGGATAAACTACCGCATTGACCCAACTCTCGTGCGCGGACTTGACTATTACACTAAAACTGCTTTTGAAATAGTCACCGAACACCTCGGGGCACAGAATGCCATCTGTGGCGGCGGCCGTTATGATGATATGGTCAAAGAATTTGGCGGACCTGACCTGTGCGGTATCGGTTTTGCCATGGGTGTAGAAAGGCTTCTTTCGGTAGCCCGGATTACCACGCCCAAAGAAAGTTTTGTCTATATTGCTTATCTGGGCGAAGAAGCCAAGAAAAAGAGTCTGGCTACAGCCCGCGAATGGAGACAGAAGGGTGTTGAATGTTTGGTAGAATTCAAAGACCGGAATATGAAAGCTCATTTCAGCCGGGCTAACAAGATTGGCGCTGATTGGGTGCTGATTATAGGTGAAAACGAACTGGCCCGTGGTTTGTTCCAGCTCAAAGACATGAACAATTCACAACAGTATGAAGGAACAAACGAAGAATTGCTTAAAATCGTAAAGCAAAAAGGAAAACAAGATGCCTCAACCTGAAAAAAGAACCCACTACTGCGGAGAGTTGAGAGCCCGGGATGAAGGACAGCCAGTAGTCCTGACTGGATGGGTACAAAGAGTTCGAGATATAGGCAGTCTGGCTTTTGTTGACCTGCGCGATAGAAGCGGCCTGGTGCAACTGGTAGCTGACCAGGAAACGCCTTCTCTTCTGGAAGAAGCCAAAAAGTTGAAAAGTGAATACGTGATTCAAGTAAAGGGCGTGGTCCGGCTCCGCCAGGGAGAAGCTATAAACCGTCAGCTGCCCACGGGTGAAGTGGAAGTAAAGATAGAAGAGCTCAAAATTCTCAATACTTCCAGGATTACGCCTTTTGTTATTTCCGACCCACCCCAGGCTGCAGAAGAACTCAGGTTCAAGTACCGCTACCTTGACCTCCGGCGGCCCTCCATGCAGAAAAACATCATCTTGCGCCACCAGGCGGCGCTGGCCACCAGAAATTTCCTAAGCGAAAAAGGATTTCTGGAAATAGAAACCCCGTTTCTGACCAAAAGCACACCAGAAGGAGCCAGAGATTATTTAGTACCTAGCCGCATCCACCACGGCAAGTTTTACGCCCTGCCGCAGTCACCCCAGCTTTTCAAGCAAATCCTGATGATTGCTGGTTTTGACCGCTACTTTCAGATTGTCAGATGCTTCCGCGATGAAGATTTGCGAGCCGACCGCCAGCCGGAGTTCACTCAGATTGATATTGAGATGAGCTTCATCACCCGTGAAGATGTTTATGAACTGATAGAAGAACTGATGGATAGGCTTTTCTGCCTTAATGGTGAAAAGATCAGCCATCCGTTTCCCAGGCTGAGTTACAGTGAAGCCATGGAGAAATACGGCTCGGATAAACCGGACCTCCGGGACCCGGTGGCCATAGAAGATTTAACCGCTTTGGCCCCTGAGCTTGGCTCTGAAATCATCAATAATGCGCTGGAAAAAGACGGCTTGCTCAAGGGTCTGCTGGTTAAAGATGGGGGGAGATATTCCCGCTCCCGCCTGGACAAACTGCAGGAAGAGGCTAAAGCTCTGGGCGCAGCCGGGTTAATTTGGATTAAAAAATCTGAAGGCCAGCTTAAGAGTTCTTTAAAGCTCCCGGCTGATAGGCTTCTGTTGCTCTGGGAAAAAATGAAGGCTGAAGAAGGCGACCTGGTGCTGATGGTGGCTTCCCCCAAAGAAACAGCCGTCAAGGTTCTGGGAGAGTTCAGAAAGAATTTTATTCAGGAAAAAATAAACGCAGGCAAAATTGATAAGAGGGCCAGAGCCTTCTGCTGGGTCACTGATTTCCCACTTTTTGAATGGAGTGAGGAAGAACAGAAAATTGTCTCCATGCACCATCCTTTCACTTCTCCCAACCCGGCTGATGTTGATTTCCTGGAAACCGACCCTTTCAAAGTTAGAGCCCTGGCTTACGACCTGGTGCTCAACGGTTATGAAGTGGGCGGCGGTTCTATAAGAATCCACCAGCCTGAACTTCAGGCCCGGATTTTTAAGATTCTTGGCCTGTCTCCTGAGCAGGCTGAAGAAAAGTTTGGTTTCTTCCTGGAAGCCTTAACTTACGGCGCCCCGCCCCATGGCGGTATTGCCTTAGGGTTTGACCGGCTGGTGATGCTGCTTTGCGGCGAGGATTCCATCCGGGAAGTTATCCCCTTCCCTAAAACCACCAGCGCCATGTGTTTGATGACCGGCTCCCCTTCGCCAGTTGACCCGCACCAGCTTGAGGAACTCGGGATTAAAATCATCAAACCTTAATTCCATTTCTTTAGCGGTAATAGTTTTTGAGATTTCTTCCGCCGAAAGACAGCGTGGTGTTTTCTATTTGAAGACGCCTACCTACTGTTTCCTCATGACTTTTTGCAGTCTTAATTGTCAGTCTTATGATTTTCCGAACTTAAAACCGGCATTAAACACTAAGGCCCTGCTTTTAATGCTCGGATAATACTCCAAGCTTCCTGTCATCCGGCTGAGGTTGACCAGACCATGATGATAACATACCTCTAGAAACGGGCTCATCTTCTGTCCCTTGAACTCAAGCCCGGCTCCAGCTACCAAACAGAAATCAGTCTTTTTACTATCTGACTTAAGGTCGGGTTCGCTCAGCCCGAAGAGCTCACCGCGATGTTTAAGAACAAACGCCAGCTCATACCCGGCCAGAAGATACGGAGACCATTTTCCAGAGAAATTCACTCTGGCTAAACCCATCTGGCTTAAAGTTCCGAGACTGTATGGCAAGGAGCCTGTTTTGATATCAAGATAATAGATATCAAGATTTGTCCCTTTTTCCAGGTAACCCAGGTCCAGAATAAAGGCAAGTGGAGTTTGGCTAACCTTAAATTCTAGCCCAGCTCCCAGGTTAATGTCGGTCCTCCAGGAATTCTTATAACTAGTTTCAGGGATACTCACCTCTAAAATTGGCGTGCCTACATACCTGGACATAGTTGCTCCTCCCCAGAACCTTAAACCTGGCTTAACCCCGGCTGCATAACCAGAAACAACCAAAAACAAGCTTAGGAGCATTAGCCAGAGTTTCTTTTTCATACCACACCTCCTTCAATTTTTATAAAAATAATTGCTTTACTTCTTCCCTGGCCGTTATTCTGCTTCGAGCTACCAAAGCTTTAAGTCTCTTGTGGTCCAGACTACATTTTTTTTTCATCTTTTCTAACCACAGCAAAGCAAAAAATGGGCCAGCCCGAGCCATTAAGGGTCAAGAAAAAATAGATTGGTTAAGAGTTCTCCATTGTCCATCAGAAAGGACAGGCTGAAATACCAAGGATACACCGGATTACGACAAAGAAAAAAATAGGGCAGCCTCACGGCT
Source organism: Candidatus Aminicenantota bacterium (assembly GCA_014359965.1). Lineage (GTDB taxonomy): Bacteria > Acidobacteriota > Aminicenantia > Aminicenantales > Saccharicenantaceae > Saccharicenans. The sequence goes on along the minus strand of JACIYK010000004.1, from coordinate 11,418 downwards.
GCCCTTTCTAATTTTTCTCTCCTTAGTTCAGGATGGCAAAAAGCCCATCCCAAAAAACTTCAGCGTCTTTCTAAAGATTTTAATCTTCCAGCTTACCGGTCAGCGGATTCATCAACTTCACTCTATGTATTTTGCCCAGTTTCTCCAGTGGGCCAGGGAACTTATCTGACCCCTTATTACATGGTTCCCAGTCACCTACAATCATGATTACCATCTTATCCGGGCGTATGTACTTTCTGGCTACTTCCATAACTTTCTCTTTGGTTACAGCCTTAATTTTATCCCGGTAAGTGGAGTAATAATTCATAGGCTTTCCCTGAAGTTCCAGATTGGCAAAATTAACCATGGTCCTGATCGGACTCTGAAAGAAATCAGCAAAGCTTTCCAGGTAGTAATTAATGGCTGTTTCCATTTCCGCATCCGAAACAGGTTCCTGCCTGATGCGCTCAAACTCTTTCAGGATTAAAGAAATGGCATAACCAACCGTTTCGGATTTCGTCTGAACATAGCCCGAAAAAATCCCCGGGAAACCCCATCGGTAGGTGAATCGGCTGCCGGTGTTGTAGGCCAGGCCTTCATCTGAGCGCACTTTGGAGGTAATCCTGGAAGTGAAGCTTCCACCACCAAGAATAAAATTCATCACCTGGACAGCAAAATAATCCGGGTTGGTATCCTCAATTCCGAGATGTCCGATAGAAATATAACCCTGATTGATTTTCTTCTGGATAAAATAAACGCCAGGTTCAGGTTGCGGGAAGTTCTTGCTGATGGCCGGGAAAGAAAGACTCTTGTTAGTCCATTTTGAGGCATACTTGTTTATTTTGCTTTTTAACTGCTCGCGGTTGAAGTCTCCAGCAGCAGCGATGATGATGTTTTTAGGAAAGAAATATTTGCTGTGGAAGGCCTTCAAATCGGCTTGAGTTATGCTTTCCACCGTGGCTTTGGTAGGTTCATAGGTCAGAGGATGTTCACCGTAAAGGAGTTTCTCAAACTCTCTGGCCAGCACCTGGCTAGGGTTGTCATTAGCAGAACGAAGCTGTTCAATCAAGCGCCCCTTTGCCAGCTTTATAGCTTCTTCTCTGAATTCAGGGTTCATCAACACATCAAAAAACAGTTCCAGCCCCTCATCCAGGTCTTTGCTTAGCACCGACATGCTCAGAGAAGCTGTTCTTTCTCCCACAGAAAAATTCAGGCTACCACCGAGAAAATCAATGCGGTCCTCAATAACCTGTCCGGTCCTGGTTTTAGTCCCGCCCTTTATCAGGCATTCAGAAAGAATATCTGTGAGACCAGCCTTTTCTTTCGGCACGTAAAGGCTCCCGGTGTTAATTATAGCCGTGATGTTAACAATCGGCAGTGCTCTTTCTTCTCTTATGTAGCCTCTCAGACCGTTAGCCAGTGCCACACGGAAACTGGCTGGGTTGGGTGGTTCAAACTTAAGCGGAGGGAATTTCAGGTCCTCAGGTCTGGTCGGGGTTTGGGCTTTCATTGTAGTAGAGAAAAGCATGATTAATAAAATCCCTAAAATCCAGATTGATATTTTTTTCATGGTCATCCCTCCTTATCTTCCCTGACCGCGAGAATAGATGGCCACCAGGCAGTTGTCCCTGACAAAATATTTCGTGGCCACTCTTTTCACGTCATCAGAGGTAACCTTTTTCATGGCTTCGAGGTCTTCAATGAGCGACCGCCAGCCGCGGTTTAGTTCAGCCCGCCCCACTCTCATGGCCAGGAACATCGGAGATTCAAGGCTGCGGATAAAGGTGGCTTCCGTTTTATTTTTAGCCTTCTGAAGTTCTTCTTCGGTCACACCCTCCTTTTTAACTTTTTCCAGTTCTTCCCAGATATCTTTTTCCAAGTCTTCAGGGTTGATGCCTTTCTGCAGTTTGGGGATTACGTTAAAAGTAAAAGCACCAACATACCATTGCGGCCGGCTCATGGCCGTAGCTCTGATAGCCACATCTTTCTGCTGGACAAGAGTCCGGTTGAGTCGGCCAGTTTCCCCAGAGAGAATAGACGCCAGGATGTTCAATGCCGGAACATCCGGGTCACCTTCGGGCGGAATGTGGAACCACATCTGCAGATAGGGCATACCCGGACCTGTTCCATACATTCTCTTGTGAGAATACTGAGGTGGCTCAGAAGTGCGGATAGGTTCAATATCTTCACCCCTTGGAATCGGACCAAAATATTTTTCTGCCAGACGGATGATTTCCTCTGGTTTAAAATCTCCAACATAAACAGCCACAGCATTGTTGGGCACATAATACTTGTTGTGGAATTCAATCAGGTCTCTTTTAGTCATCTTCTTCAGGTCATCCATCCAGCCAATGACATTCCAGTGATATGGAGAGGCGGTGTAAAAAACTGCTCGGACCTGCTCACTAAAAAAATACCCTGGACGATTTTCGCTCAACCTTCTTTCTTCCATGACCACATCTTTCTCTGAATAAAACTCGCGAAAATAAGAATTCATCATGCGGTCAGCTTCCAAGAGCATTTGCAGTTCTACCTTATTGGCTGGCAGGGTGACGTAATATCCGGTTACCTCATCAGAGGTAGAAGCATTGAGTCCAGTACCGCCGTTTTTCATGTAGGTCTCCCACAGATGATCTTTGATGATGTATTTCTTTTCTTCCTTCATCAATTCTTCCGCCTGCTTCTGCCATTCAGCTATTTTTTGCTGGTCCCCATTTCTCTTCCAATATTTTTCACGATAAATCTTATCCATCAGTTCGTCAATCTTCTTGTTGATGGCATCATCTGCTGCGAAATCGGTGACGCCCATAATTTTGGTACCCTTGAACATCATGTGTTCATGAACATGAGCTATCCCGGTAATACCTGGTCTTTCATTGATAGAACCAACCTTGTAATAGATGTGGCAGACCACACGTGGAACTCCTGGTTTTGGGATCATCAAAATTTTCAGGCCATTGCTAAGGACATGTTCCTTTACTTCCAGCTTAATCTGAGCCGCAAGGGGCCAGACCAAAACTTGCAGCAAGGCAAAAACTAAGAAAATTTCTAGGCCTTTCTTAAAACTCATTCATTCACCTCCTCCTGTTATGATTTATTTGATGAGTGTAAAAACCCCTCATCTTTTCCCGCTGAAAGTAAAGTACTGAATTTAAATATACACTCGTTTATATTTTGACGAAAAAATGTTTTTTTTCTTCCAACTATTTTTAACCTGTTTTTTCTTCTATCTGATTTTCTTTTACTGTATGAAATTTTTCTTGTCAAATAAAATCATTGTGAGTATTATTCATCACTTGGAGAAATTTTCTAAGAGATGAACTTGTTTCATTTGTTTATCCAGGAGAAAAAGCATGAACTTATGGGTTAAGAAGAGACCCGAAGACCTTCAGGAAGCCTCTGAACACACACAATTGCGAAAGAGCTTACGTGCCGTAGACCTGGCTGCTTTGGGTATTGGTTCAGTAGTCGGCACAGGAATTTTTGTGGCTACTGGACAGGGAGCTCATCTGGCTGGCCCAGGTGTGCTGCTTTCTTTTATCATCGCAGCCATTACGGCTGGACTTTGTGCTCTGACTTATTCTGAACTTGCCAGTATGTTTCCTGTAGCTGGCAGCACTTATTCTTACTCGTATGCCGCTTTTGGCGAGGTCATCGCCTGGATTATCGGCTGGGATCTGATGCTTGAATACCTGGTTTCAGCCAGCGCCGTGGCCTCGGGCTGGTCTACTACCTTCATCGGGCTTCTGGAAAATCTGGGCCTTAAACTGCCCAAGGCTTTAACCCAGACTCCTTTACACGGTGGAATGGTTGATTTACCTGCCATCCTGATTACCCTGCTGATAACCTGGATTCTTTTTGTTGGCATAAAAGAAAGCGCCGTTACCAATAATATCATCGTAGTCATCAAGATGGCTGTTATAATTTTGTTTATTGTTCTGGGCATTTCGCACGTTAAACTGAGCAACCTTACCCCTTTTGCCCCATATGGCTGGAAAGGAATTATGGCCGGTGCAGCCATCATTTTCTTTGCTTACATTGGATTTGATGCTGTTTCCACCGCAGCTGAAGAAACCATAAACCCCAAAAAGGATGTTCCTTTAGGACTGATGCTCTGCCTGCTGGTAGTGATTCTTCTTTACGTAGGCGTGGCTTTTGTTCTAACCGGCCTGGTGCCTTACAAAGAAATTGATGTGGGCAATGCTCTGCCTGCTGCTTTGGCCAGGATTGGCATAAGATGGGGCGGAGCCCTGGTGGCCACCGGCGGAATAATCGGTATGATTTCCACCCTGCTTATCACGGTCTACGGCCAGGTGCGAATTTTCATGGTCATGGCCAGGGACGGACTGTTACCCGAAGTTTTTTCCCGTGTTCATCCAGTTCACAAAACGCCCGCCATCTGTACCTGGATTACTGGAGGTTTAACAGCTCTTATAGCTGGCTTTTTCCCGCTATCAATTATTATTGAGCTCTGTAATATTGGAACTCTGTTTGCCTTCATCTTGGTTTCTGTGGGAGTCATTGTCCTACGTCACACCCAGCCTAATGTGGAAAGAAAATTCAAAACTCCTTTAGTGCCTTTTACCCCGCTGGTGACCATAGGCTTTTGCTTATACCTGATGGCCAGCCTGCCGGCTTTAACCTGGTTGAGGTTTAGCGCCTGGCTGCTTATCGGACTGGCTATTTACTTTATTTACGGCGCCAGGCATTCCAAGTTGCAGAGCCGGTATCTAAATTCCGGATAATGATTCGGCCGCTAAGATAACTGGCAGTTTTAAAATAGCATTTTTTATTTAGTTTAATACTATTGAAAATCTTGAGTACATGGCCGGAGTTAATGACTCCACCGATAAGTCTGGTTTTTGTGTATATATCGTCTGCCATCCATTCTATTCCGATCAATTAAAAAAATTAGCCGGGTTTTAATTTAAACCCAGGCTAAAACACCTTTGTCCTCGATTAATTTTTTAAAAATGGCATAAGGATAAGAATTTTAGGTACTATACTGCCATTAATAAACAGGGATAAAGTGAGGCGGAAACAAGACCGGGTATTAACGATAAAAAATCGCTAAATTACCACACTTTTTTCGTAGAAGCTGCCAATTATTTGACAATCCCTGGGCTAATTTTTAAATTTTCTTTGTCGGATGTAATAGGGAAATAACTTATTGCTCTGTTTTAATTTTATTAATTTCTCCCTTTTAAAAGGAGAGAAAATGGCTGAAAACCTACAGCAAATTTACCGTCATAGGGAAGCCCGGGCTGCCAGGCTCAGGCGGATTGCGAACTTAGTTCCCCTTTTGCGAACCATTAAACCCGCCGCTTACCTGTTAGTCCGTTCCTGGGAAAAGAAATTAAGGAAGAGCACAGCCGAAGCCATGGCACAGGGAGAAAAGCCACCTGGCGCTGTTCGGGACCGTGCTGAGATAGGTATAGCCATTCTCAGAACTATCAGCCGGGCCATAATTGAAGACAGGATTTCTCCCCAGACCAGAAAGAAGCTGTTAAATATTCTAATCGGCGATGCCATCATCCGGGAAGGCGAAATTCCCATCCGGGAAAAATTCCGCCGGCAGTTCGGTACTCTTCCACCAGGGTTTATGCTCATTAGCCCAACCAAGAAATGCAACCTGTATTGTATTGGCTGCTATGCCGACTCTGACCGGACTGAGATAAAACTGTCCTGGCCAGTGCTCGACCGTCTGGTAACTGAAACCAAGGAACTATGGGGAGCCCGGTTTGTGGTCATCAGCGGAGGTGAACCACTACTTTATGAAGACCAGGGGAAGGACCTGATGCATCTGGTGGAAAAGCACGGTGATTGCTTTTTCATGATGTACACAAACGGAACGCTCATCGATGACCTGATGGCCAGGAGAATAGCCCAGGCTGGAAATATCATGCCAGCTATTTCGGTTGAAGGCCTGAAGGAAACTACAGAAAAAAGGCGGGGGCGGGGCGTTTTTGACCGCATCCTGACTGCCTTTGAGAACCTGAGGAAGGAAAAAGTCTTCTTTGGCATTTCTTTAACGGTGACTAAAGACAATGCCGAGGAAGTTTTTTCGGATGAAGTAATGGATTTTTACTTCAACCAGCAAGGAGCTCATTTTGCCTGGGCTTTTCAGTACATGCCCATCGGCCGCGCCTTTACTCTGGACCTACTGCCTACCCCAGAGCAGCGGTTGTGGCTTTACCAGAGGGCCTGGCAGTTAGTCTACGAAAGACACCTGTTCCTGATTGATTTCTGGAACAGCGGTACAGCCACTCACGGCTGTATTTCATCTGGCCGGTCAGGTGGCTATCTGGTAGTTAACTGGGACGGGACAGTTACCCCCTGCGTTTTTGTACCCTACTCTCCAGTTAATATTTATGAAATCTACAGTCAGGGAAAGAACTTAAACGATGTCTGGGCTCATCCTTTCTTCGCTGATCTCAGACAATGGCAACGCAATTATGGTTATGGTCGTGATCTGAGAGTTGAAGGCCCGGTCAGAAACTGGGCTATGCCCTGTCCCATGCGCGACCATTTTGAGGAAATGTACCCACTGCTGCAAAAACACCGGCCACATCCGATTGACGACAACGCGGCCGAAGCCCTGGCTGACCCCGAATATTACAAGGGGCTGGTGGATTATGACCGAAAAGTAGCTGCCCTGCTTGACCCCATCTGGGAACAAAACTACCTAAAAATAAACCCTAGCTCTTAGCTAATAAGCTCTCCTCCGACGTTCATAAGATCGACCTAATTCAGGTGTACCGAGGTTCTTTTTCTTTTAGCTTCTCTACCAGTTCCTTTACCAGCTGGTCCTGGTCTCGATGACAGATGAGCAGAGCGTCATCAGTGTTAACCACAATAAGGTCACGCACTCCAATAAGCGCGGTGAGTTTTCTGGGGCTGAAAACCAGGCAATTATTCGTTTCCAAGCCCACAAACTTGCCGCTGACCGCATTACAATTATCATCCTGAGGCAGATACTCATGAAGAGAGCTCCAGCTTCCCAGGTCTGACCAGCCAAAATCTCCCCTGGCCATTAGAGCACCGGAAACCTTTTCAATCAGGGCATAGTCAATGGATAGAGCCGGGATTTCCCGGAAAACTTTGCCCAGCTCGCGGCGGTCTTTGTTCCGTAAAAAGCGCAGGATTTTCATCCAGGCAGAAAAAAGTTCTGGAGCAAACTCCCGCAGGCTTTCCTCAAAGACATCTGCCCTCCAGAGAAAAATTCCGCTGTTCCAGTAGTACTCACCGCTCTGCAGAAATTCCAGGGCAGTAGGCAAGTCCGGTTTTTCCCGGAAGCCTTCCACCTCAAAGAAAGTCTCGCCACCGATTTCTGCTAACATTTTCCCCGGGCAGTGAATATAACCATACCCCGTAGCCGGGCTGACGGGTGGAATGCCAAATAGAACAATTTTCTTTAACTGATAAGCTGCCGTAGCCGCTGCTACCAGCTTTTCCCTGAACCTGGCCACATCGCTGATATAATGATCAGCAGGCAACACCGCTAAAACTGCTTCTTTGTTCTTGAGGTAAATACTGGCCGAAGCCAGAATCAGCGAGGCCGCTGTGTTACGGGCTTCTGGCTCTCCCAGTAAATTTTTGGCCGGAACTTTAGGGAGAAGACGTCTGATAATTTTGCTCTGCTGAGCCACGGCCACAGTATAAACCTGCGCAGACGGGACGATTCCCTGTACCCGGCGAAAAGTCTCTTCTATCAGCGTCCGGTCCTTTATGATTTTAAGAAATTGCTTTGGTCTTTTCTGCCGACTCAGAGGCCAAAAACGGGTGCCACTTCCGCCGGCCAGGATAACCACATTGAAATCAAAAGGCATTTTGTTAGCTTTTGTTTTTTGCGTTCTTGGACTCATCCTTCCCCCTTCCAGTGTTATGAATTATTATTCTGTGTTAAACTTCGCATAACTTTTTCCAAAGTCGCCTGCACTCTATTCCTTATCTTCTGCAGTTCCTCCTGGCTTCTGGCTTCAAAACGCAGGACCAGCACTGGCTGGGTGTTAGAAGCTCTGAGCAAACCCCAGCCTGATTCATAAACAGCCCTAACTCCGTCAATGTCAATTAGTTCCTTTACCTCAGAGTCTTTTTTTAATTCTTCCTTTACCAGCTCCACAATCCTGAACTTTACCTCATCTGAAGCATAAATTCGTATTTCTGGGGTATTAAACATCTCAGGCAAATCTGCCAGCAATCGGGAAACTTTCTCCTTTGTACGAGAGACAATTTCCAGTAGTCTGGCTGAGGTGTAAATGGCATCGTCAAAGCCAAACCAGCGGTCAGCAAAGAAAATATGGCCGCTCATCTCTCCTGCCAACAGAGCTTTTTCTTCTTTTATTTTTTTCTTTATTAAAGAATGACCTGTTTTCCACATTATGGCCCGGCCGCCGAGCCTAGTTATTTCCTTATAAAGCAGCTGGGAAGCCTTTACTTCAGAAATGATTGATGCTCCGGGATGAGCCGCCAGAATGTCCCGGGCAAAAATGATCATCAACTGGTCGCCCCAGATGATGCGACCTGTTTCGTCAATGGCTCCAATTCGGTCGGCATCACCATCGTAAGCAATGCCCAGCTCAGCTCCGGTTTCTCGTACTTTAGCCATCAAATCTTTTAAAGCTTCGGGTATAGTCGGGTCAGGATGATGATTTGGGAAATGACCATCCATCTCTGTATAAAGTTCCACCACTTCCGCCCCCATCTTTTTCAAAAGGCGAGTAGCAACAGGACCGGCAGTGCCATTCCCAGCATCAATGACCACTTTTACTGGGCGGTGAAGTTTAACCTGAGCAGCTACATAGTCCACATATTCGGGGACGGGGTCGTAATGACCAAGAGTCCCCTTTTTTTCAGATAGGCTGAATTCTTTCCTTTGAATGCGCCTATAAAGTTGTTGGATTTCCGGTCCGTAAAGCGTTTCCTCGCCTATCATAATTTTGAAACCGTTAAACTCCGGCGGATTGTGAGAGCCGGTAATCATGACGGCAGCTTCTTTTTTCTTATAATAAACAGAAAAATAGACCAGCGGCGTGGGCAGCACTCCCAGGTCTACAACCTGACATCCACAGCTTAAAAGCCCTTCTATGAGCCCGGAGGCCAGCTCGGGTGAACTCAAACGACAATCTCTACCAACAGCCACCTCATTTTTCCCACGGCTTTTAACCTCACTCCCGACAGCCTGACCGATGATCAGAGCAGTCTGACGGTCAAGGTCCTGGCCGACAACACCACGAATATCATATTCCCGAAAAATTTCCTTTTTCAATTCCATGGTCCATCTCCAGAAATATAATTGTGTTGAAACACCAATAAATAGAATAATATAAAAGCCTATCTATTTAAACCATTTTTAATGTCAGCTGTTCTCTGAGCTACTTTCGCCCATTTTTTCTGGGCCCTTAAGATGAATTCTAGGAATTCTCTTACTGCCCCATAACCGCCTTTATTACGGCAGATATATAGGGCAATCTTTTTTACCTGTGGATGTGCATCAGCAGGTGCGGCACTCAGGCCTACTGCTTTCATTATTTTCAAATCACCGAGGTCATCACCGATGAAAGCTAACTGCCCAGGCGATAACCGATGGCGTTCAAGAATATCTTTTAATATTTGTTCTTTATCCAAGATGTTTTGATGAATTTCATCTAATCCCAGCCTCTCAGCTCTTATGGAAAGAGCGGGAGAACTCTTACCTGTGATAATGCCAGTTTTAAGTCCGGCCAGCCTAGCCAGTAAAATACCCAGACCGTCCCGCACATGGTACCCCTTGACCTCTTGACCATCGGGTAAAACATAAAGACAACCATCTGTCAGTGTACCGTCTACATCCATCAACACCAGCTCAATTTTTTTTGCTGCCTTCCAGGCTTTGAACTTTTTAATTAAATGCATCATCCTCATGTAAACAAATACAAAATATCTTGAAATGGCTTTAACTATTTTATTATCAACTAATTACAAAATTAGTTTTTCAACGTTAGCTATGGCGCTTTTTCCGGTAGCTGTAAGTCGCTCCGATAAAAGACCTGAACAGAGGATGCGGCTCCAGTGGCCGTGATTTGAACTCTGGATGGAATTGACATCCAAGAAACCAGGGATGATTTTTAAGCTCAATAATCTCCACCAGACCATGTTCAGGATTTCTTCCAGAGATAATCAGCCCAGCTGAAGATAATTGTTCTTCAAATTCCAAGTTGAATTCGTAACGGTGTCGGTGCCGTTCACTGATGAGCGAGGAGCCGTAGGCTTTATAAGCCAGAGTATCCATTTTTATTTCACAATTGTAAGCTCCAAGACGCATAGTACCACCCAGGTCGTATTCTTTACTCAACTCTCGCCACAGGCGAAATATTTTGTACGGCGTTTCCGGGTCAAATTCCTCGCTGTGCGCTTTTTTCAGCCCGGCAACATTACGGGCAAACTCAATGGTAGCGCATTGCATGCCAAGACAAATGCCCAAAAAAGGAATTTTATTTTCTCTGGCATATGTGACAGCTCTTATCTTCCCCTCAATGCCTCTGTGTCCAAAGCCTCCGGGCACCAGAATTCCGTCTGCATCCTTGAGAATTCTAGCTGGTCGCCCAGTTTCCAGGTCTTCTGCTTCAATCCACTTGAGGTTAACATTCAGAGAATGACTCAGCCCACCATGATCTAACGCCTGATAAAGGCTGATGTAGGAATCATGTAAACCGATGTACTTGCCCACCACTGCAATGTTTACTTCATCTTTTGGCTGCCGGCTTCTCTGCACCAGGCTCTTCCAGCTATTGAGGTCTGGCTCTCGCACCTCCAGGTTGAGTTTTTTCAGGATAATTTTATCCAGACCTTCAGCTGCCAGGTTCAGCGGAATTTCGTAAATAGTCCGTGCATCCATGGCCGTTACCACGGCCTCTACCGGCACATTTGTAAAAAGGGCTATCTTGGCTTTAATTTCTTGAGGAAGTTCTCGCGCCGCGCGGCAGAGAATGATATCGGGTTGAATTCCTATGGCTCTAAGTTCCTTAACGCTGTGCTGAGTCGGTTTGGTCTTTAGCTCTCCCGAAGTGCTGACGTAAGGCACAAGAGTAAGATGAACAAAAACTGTATTTTCACTACCCAGAGAGAGCCTCATCTGACGGATGGCTTCCAGAAATGGAAGGCTTTCAATGTCTCCTACTGTTCCACCAATTTCAATAATGACTATATCATTGTTTCCAGCAACTGAGTAAAAAGCATTCTTGATTTCATCCGTAACGTGAGGAATGACCTGGACAGTTTTACCCAGATAATCCCCTCTTCTTTCCTTTTTGATGATTAGGTCATAAATTTTCCCAGCAGTCCAGTTGTGTAAGCGGGTGGTTCTGGTCGAAGTAAACCTCTCATAATGTCCTAAGTCCAGGTCTGTTTCCGTCCCATCATCTGTCACATAGACTTCACCATGCTGAAACGGGCTCATGG
>JACIYK010000039.1 GCA_014359965.1 Candidatus Aminicenantota bacterium | reverse complement strand
TGAAGGCTTTTTCTGAGGCTTTTTCCCACCACATGCCCTCAGCTTCAGGAACAAAAAGTATGTATCCGGCCATTTCATCTGTTTTTAGCAGCTGTTGATAAGCCTCTACCAGGGCCTGGTCTCCCCGGCCATCGCCCCCTCCGAAATACACTATTAAAGGGTAAACTTCTTTAGGATCATAATCCAGTGGTAAATAAACATAATAAGGATGAATTTTACCTGTCAGCGGATTGCGGATAAATCTTTTGTAAAACCCACCCCGAGCCGTCTGTTTGGGCTTCATAAACCTTAAAATCTGCTTAACTTCATCCAGACTCAGGTTAATTTTTGATTCATAATCACGGTTCTCGTAGATGTACTGCTGAATATGTTCAAAATCAGCTTTCAGATTTTCCGGCAGAAAATAAGTGCTTTTCTCCAGAAAATTGAGGGCTCTAACTTGCAGTGGGTGCCGTGGGTTTTCAGCAATTCTTTTTATCTGAGAAAAATCTGAGTAATGCAGAGCCAAGGCCTTGGCCAGGTTGAAGCTAACTACTGGGTCTGAATCATCCAGATAAGAATCCAGTTTTAACCCTTCAGGAATTCCCTTGAGGGCACAATAAGCAGCGCCAAGGCGACGGCGATTCTTATCAAAGCTTTCCAGAAAAGAATGGATTACATTGGCCGGCACCGGAGGCAGATCCACATTTAGCGAGGCCAGCAATACAGCCTTATTGATACTTTCATCCTGCCACAGTTCTTCCAGGGTATATTGTTTTTTGTTTATAAAAGAATAAAGATATTGCTCCTTTACCAGTTTTTTATTAACCAGGTACTCTCCGTAATATTCCAGGCTTTCCAGGAGACCTGATTCTTTGAAAAAACTAGCTTTTATTTTGCCTCCGGCTACTTCTCCTTCAAAATAATGTAGCTCGCCCCTTAGCCAGGGAATAAGGCCCTTGTAAGTAAAGGTTACTGGTTCTTCAGCCTCTACTTGATAAGTCATTCCCTGTCTCAGAGGCCGACCGGGCAGGGCAAACACTCGTGTAGCCAAAGGATGAAGCCCGGAAAACATCTCGTTATAGTAGTAACTGGCATTTAAATTTCGCCCGAACTCATCTGTCTCCACCACCCTGACAGTTTGCGGGTCAAAATCAGTTTGTTCTACATAAGCCTCTAATATTTTTTCAGGAGAAACAATTTTTTCCAGTTCTTTCTGGTTTAACATTTGTACTTTCTCTCGGTTATACTGGATGGCCAGGAGATGATGTCCATCTTTAATGGCTACCGTGGCCACTTTGACTGTCCATTCAATCTTAAACTTAAAATACTCTGGTCGGCTTAATTGAATCTGGCGTTCAGCGTAAAAAACCTGCTTATAAGTAATGACATCACCGGGCGTACGTTTGTAACGTAGTACGATTTCTTCAGAGGATGAAGATGACCTGGGAAGTATTAGGTAACCAGGAATACCACCGTTGAGACCCCAAAAAATGGAATTTGACCAAAGATTAGAGGCTGTGCCCAAAATTCCAGTAATAATAAATAAAAACAGAATAAAATTTCCTAAAGAGTCTTGCCTGAGCCTCATTTTAGATAAATCCTTTCGCCGCGAAAAAATTCCTTGGCTTAACCAGCTGCCGTCAAGCCTTTTCAGAACTACTTTATAAAGTCATAAATTAAATCTTTTCGATTAGATAATTTAGACGTAAAGACTATATATTTCTTCCAGCTGAATGACTAAAACCACCCTGAGAAGCAGGGTTAGAAGCCGAAGGACCGATTCAGTCAAAAAATAAAATAAGATTAAATGAGCGGAGTTTTACCCGGCACAGCCACTTCAAGCGGCGGCAGCTCGCGGAACTCAAAGTGCGGCGGTGTCAGGTCCAGTTTGGAAGCGTTCATCACCCAGTCCCAGCTCAGGGCCCGGCCGGTGTAAGCGCTCATCCGGCCCATGATAGCCGTCAGCGTGCTCTCCGCCACCTGACGTCCTTCATTAAGAGGTTTGCCGCTTTTTATGCTATTAATCAGGTCAATGTGCTCTTGGATGTAAGGGTTTGGCGATTCTTTCTCTGGTCTATAAGCCTTCGGTCCTTTAATGTAGCCATCGGCGCTGTCGGTATAAGCAATACCTTTTGTCCCGACTACACGTTCAGAGACATTTTCTGCCGCTCCGGCTGTCTGCCGGCACATGCTCAGTACCCGCACTCCGTTGGGATACTCATACTCCACGGCAAAATGGTCGTAGACGTTGCCGAACATCGGGTCAGTGCGGGCTGCCCGTCCGCCCATGCCCATGCATTTTACCGGATGCGTGCCAAAAGCCCAGTTGATGACATCCAGGTTATGGACATGCTGCTCAACGATGTGGTCGCCCGAACACCAGACGGTAAAAAGCCAGTTGCGCACCTGCCATTCCATATCCGACCATTTTTTGATGATGCGGTCTGCCCAGTTCTGAGCCGCTCGTTCAACCCAGAGAGCGCCCATGTTCCAGTAGCACTGGGCCGCCACAATTTCACCGATATCGCCGCTATGAATGCGTTTCATAATCTCTATGTAGTGAGCCTGATGACGTCGCTGAGTACCAGCTACGATGGCCAGACCTTTTTGCTTGGCCAGCTCCGAAGAAGCAATGACCGACCGGACCCCAACCGGGTCCACGGCTACCGGCTTTTCCATGAAGACGTGTTTGCCGGCTTCTACAGCTGCTTTTAGATGAGCCGGCCGGAAAAAAGGCGGGGCCGCCAGAATCACCAGGTCAACGTCAGCTTTTACCACCTTCTCATAGGCATCAAAGCCCGTAAAACTGGTTTCCGGCGTGACCAGGACGCGCTCGGCCGGAAGCCGCTCGCGGAGGCGTTTTAAGGAATTTTCCAGCATGTCGGGGAAAAGGTCGCCCATGGCCGTGATGACCACATCCGGAGAAGCCGCAGCACAGTCCAGAGCTGCTCCGGTACCTCGCCCGCCACAGCCGATAATCCCGACCCGGATTTTTTCACTGCTGCCAGAAGCGAAGAGAACTCCGGTTCCTGAAACTGCGGCCACGGCTGCGGCCACAGAAGCCGTTTTAATAAAGTCTCGGCGCGTCAAGCTATTGGTTTCGTAAATGGATTTTTTAATGTCTGCCATCTTGCTCTCCTTATTTTCTCCAAGTTAATTTCTTACCATTTTTATTTCTTGATTGTCCAGATTTAATTTTTAACCAATGCTTCTAACAATAATTAACCGGAACTGCCCAGAGGCCTGACTTTTTTAAAACCATCCTATCTGCCAACAGTTATTTCACCTGTTTTAAACTTTTGAAGGAAGTGGTTCGCTTGACCTTCATATATACACTCATAAGCTTATTTAGCTTTTCCAAACCGCTTCCTTAATTCAGTAAAAAACTTTCCTGGCTCAGGCCAGCCCTGGCCTGATCAATGGCCGGCCGGTGACCCGAACAGTTTCAAAAGCTTGACATCCAATTATTTTTTTATATGAATAATTATTCATATATTAAGAGCTCGATAAAAGAGCAATATAATAAATAGAGGTGCACGATGTCAGATAACGTTATAATGGCGGTGGGCCTGGCCATTCTTTCTTTTATTTCCGGAATGCTGGGACTGGGAGTCGCTCTTGTGGCTATTCCTTTTTTGGGGCTGTTTTTGCCAGACCTGGTTCATCAGGTCCAGCCTTTAAGCCTTCTGCTCAACGGTGTAACGGCGCTCCTCTCCACTTTCGGATTTGCCAGGAGTGGTTTTGTTGGCTGGAAAAAAGCCATTCCCCTGGCCGCCATCACCACGGCCTCAGCACCTCTAGGTGCTTTTATCGTTCAATTTATAGAGCAGAAGGTTGTCTGGATTATATACTTTGCCGCCGTGTTTTACCTGGCTTACCAGCTCTTCCGACCGGTCAAAGCTTCGGTGAAACAGGAAAACTTCAAGCTGGCGGCTATTTTAGCCGTTCCTATATCAATAATGTCAGGATTTCTGGGGGTGGGACCGGGATTCCTGCTCCTTCCAACGTTGATTCTGGCGGGTTTTGAACCTAAAAAAGCAGCCGGAATTAATGCTTTCGCCGTTTGCCCACCTTCATTCTCTGCCCTTATTCCGCATCTCAGCACCACTTCCTGGAACCTTCCTTTGACCGGCCTGCTGGTTGGTAGGAGCTTTATTTTCCTTTGCTGGAGCCAGAATAACCAGCCTTTTTCTCCCCAGCAAACGGCTCAAGCAGCTTTTTGCTCTTTTAATACTTTTAGTAACCGCCTATAAGATCTTTACTTTGTTCCAATAGCCGGATTCTATAAAATATTGTCCCCTTTTTATATGGCTTTGTCTTAAATGAATTGGACTAATTTACCCTTGATTAGTTACCGGGAAGAATGATTAAGATAGCCTGAGAACTGACTTCCTCTCAGCTGCTTTTAAGAGTCTGGTCTATTCTTTGATCTGCCCTGAACAACTTTCACCTGCCCATTTATCTCTTAAGCCTGGCTCCAGTCTCTGGCCGACTGATTCAAGAAAATAAGGAAAATATTCATAAAAGGTTAGAGCAGAATTCTCATAGAGTGCCAGTGATTCGAGCATTGGCCGGCAGAGGACAAAGCCCCTGCTGGCTTGTGCCGCCAGGGCCTCTTTCACCCGTTCCCTTTCCCACGATTTACTCCAATCGCTGGTGACAATGTGGTCAAGAGTTCTAACCAGGCATTCATCGAAAAAGTCAATCGGGTCCTGATAATACTGTCCGGCCGCCGAATCTTTGATCCTGGCTTTGACCTTCTCGACCAGGCGGAGGATTTCTGCTTTATACTTCACCGATTTGGTAACCGGAGCGACCAGGTCGTGGATGAATTCGTGCGGTGACCAGGACACGCTATCCCAGGGACTGAGAACATCATACTTGACACCTTTCCAGACGGGACCCATAGCCGAGCCGCGCGGCCCTATAAGGTTGGGAATAATGACGATTTTATCGTAAGGCAGGGAAATTTCCTCAGGCGGTATTTTCAGGTATTTTAGAGCCCGGTCTATCAGCCTGGAGGTCTTTTTCTTATA
The DNA here is from genome assembly GCA_014359965.1 of Candidatus Aminicenantota bacterium. Classification (GTDB taxonomy): domain Bacteria; phylum Acidobacteriota; class Aminicenantia; order Aminicenantales; family Saccharicenantaceae; genus Saccharicenans. The sequence goes on along the minus strand of JACIYK010000039.1, from coordinate 10,003 downwards.
CCTGGCTATGGCCTCATCATACCAGGGACGGCAGTCTTCGTAGAGCTGAGCAATACCAGCCTTTTCATAAAACTCGGTCAATAGGGCTGGAAATTTTTCCAGCCCCTTAAAAGTTTTCATTGCCTTTTCCACATCGCCTCCTCTGGAGAGAATATGAGCCTCCAGTTCTTCCTTGAGAAAGCGGATACGGGGAGGCTGAGAGCAGTTAAGAGCGAGCATAGTCAGGTTGTATTCAAACATCCGGTCGGTAAGATACGGAGCTATATCCTGCCTGATCTTTTGCTTATAGCCGGGGGACAGACCAGAATCCAGCCTTTTCCAAACAAACTCCTTGAGCGGCGGCATCCTGTCTCGGTCTACAGCCTTGAAGGATCCGATAGTGACGTAGGCAAAAGCAGTAAACAGGGTTTGGTCATTTCGGATGATAATCTTTTCTTTAATTGAAGTCGTTTCCCCCGTCTCGGCCTTAAGTCCAGCGATTAGTAGAATTATTGCCGTTAAAATAATATTTAATTTCTTCGGGGTCATTTTTTTCTCCGGATTTTTATTCAATACAATATAGACTAAATAGCAAGGTAAATGGTTGTGATCAGAGAAAAAATTTTTTTCTTCCCGTCGGTTCTGAAGAAGGATGTTGACCTAACCAGAAAAATTTAAGGCCGCATTTTCAGATTCAGAAGGAGTCGGCATCGCGGTAAGCCTGGATGACAGCCAGCTCACCTTCTTTGCCAGGTTTGCTCTTACCGTGCTCCATACAGAGCACTCCCTGGTAACCCTTATTGTAAAGGTGCTTGAAAATGTTCTTGAAATTAAGCTCGCCGGTGCCAGGTTCTTTACGGCCCGGGGTATCTCCCAAGTGAAAGGCGGCTATCTCGTCCCAGCAGGCCTCAATGTTGGGAATAATGTTGCCTTCAGTGATTTGCTGATGGTAGATGTCGTCAAGGATTTTTACTGAAGGGCTGCCGACAGCTTTGCAGATTTGATAAGCCTGGGCCATTTTGGTCAGAAAAAGTCCGGGATGGTCTTTGGGGTTGAGCGGTTCGAGCACAATGATCACTCCTTCAGGTTCACAGATTCCAGCACACCACTTAAGATTTTCAATGACATTGGCTGTCTGATAATCCCAGTCCATTCGCTGGTTGTAACGACCCGGCACCATAAGAGCCAGCTTGACTCCGGTGCGTTTGGAAGTTTCAATAGCTGTCCTGATTTTCCCTTTCAGCATCTCACGAACCGAGTCGTCTTTAAGTACAAAAGATTCCACGCTGAAGTCAGCGTAGGCGACAAATGGTCCGATTTCCAGGCCAAGCTTAGCAGCCTGATTAGCGATGGCTTCCTGCAGGGCTGGCGGCCGGCTGGGTAAACCGTTATCAAAAATTGCTCTAAAGCCTTGGTCAGCAATAAATTTCATCTGCTCCAGCGGGTCCTTGCCGGCTGAAGCCTCAAACATGCCAAACGGCGGGGCATATTTAAGTTTGAAGGAACCCGTTTTAGGCTGAGCCGATTGAGCTTTTTTCAGTTGAGTCTGCATCGCGCCCAGAAACGAGGGAGCTGTTCCTGATGCTATGACCGCACCGGACAATCCGGCAGTCTTCAAAAATTCGCGCCTTGATTGCTTCTTCTTAACTTCCATTTATAATTCTCCTTGGCGTTTTTTTCTGATGTCCTTTCAAGGCCATTTTACGAAAAAAATCGAAAATAAAACAACTTCTATCTTCAGGTTTAAAAGTTTAGCCACCTAATCCCCTGACGACTGAGCCGGAAGCGGCGGGCCCGCAGGTTAGAGCCGGCTCCCTCTTCGTAATAAACCACCAGGACTGAACCATCCTTCAGGTTAACCATTGAGGGATAGGCCCCGATGACTTCGTCAATTATGACATTCTCGCTTCAGGTTCTGGCTTCATCCAGGCTGTAATGCAGGCTGGTACCTGGCAGGCGGTGAGCCAGGACAATAATGTCATCGGCGGTGCGCAGTAGATATGGGCTGTGTCCGGGAAAACCGACTGGCCTGGAGACCGACCAGGTCCATCCCCCATCCCGCGATTCAGAATAACACATGGATTCGCCCCGGCTGCGCTGGATGGCATAAAGGGTACCATCTTTGAGCCTAATGACATCGGTTTCAGCCTCAAGCGGATAACCACCGTTATCAATATCTATTGGCCTGGACCAGATTTTTCCGCCATCCTGGCTGATGGTCACCGCCCCATGGCTCTCCGATTCTGTTTGGCGGTACAGCCCGAGAATCAACCGGCCGTCCGGAAGTTGGCGCACCGGCGAACTGCAATAATAATCGCCAGCAATAAGCTCCGGCTGAGACCAGGTTTGCCCACCATCATCAGATGTTACCAGCCAGGAACCAAGGCCTTCCCAACCCCTATCCTTTTTTCTCAAGGAGAAAAAATTGCAGAGCAGTCGGCCATCATTTAACTGAACTATGGACGGGTCGCGGTCATCATCTGGACCATCATAAAGGATAGCAGCCGGACTCCAGGTTCGGCCTTCATCTTCAGAGAGGGTGTAACAGATTCTGCCGCCCCGGGGATGATTTTTGTCGGGCAGGGAAACATGATCATAGCCAGCATAAAAGACAACCATCAGCCGCCCGTCTTTCAGCCGGCAAACATCAGGAAAGGCTTCATAACCGCCGGCACCAGCCTCCTGACAGACATAGATAAAATCCCGACCCGGCCTCAGTCCTGATTGTTTCTGGCTTTGCTCAACGGTTGCTGAACAGGAAATAAAAGCAGCAGTAAAAAATATCCATAGGAAGGCCAGCGCCGGAAAAATGGACGCGGAGTTTTCCGGAAATTCTTTTTTGATTAACATTTAATTCCTCTTTTTCTCAGTTACTTTTTGACTACTTATCTCACAGACCATCTTTCTGTCAAATTAAAAATGCCTGTCCCTTATGATTTTTCCGGGGACTCCTTTGACCAATGAAATATCAAAAGACTGCACTAATTATATTCACACTATTCCTTATCTCTCTTTTTACAGGGAAATTAAGAAAACACCCCGCACCTCTTCCTTTTTATTGTCAACCTGGAGGCAAGGCGGAAGGCAGTGGGCAGGAGGCGGATTTTTTAAATAAATTCAGGTCTGGGCTACCTTTTAATTTACTCTGGTATCCGACTCATTGTCTGATAGGCCAGAAAAAGGGAATATCAACTTCATCAGCTATGTTTGCTTTTTATGAAAAAAAAACATAAAAAAACTAATCATCTCCTTTTCTTAAATTATTCTTATGTTTTTTCAGACACGGCCATATTGTGCTCCTATTATTTGAATCTCTATTACCCAGATTCTGAATAAAAGATAATAGAAGATTAGATTTCAGGCAGAATATGGTTTTTTTCTGAAGTAGCTCTTTTCCCAAACGGAACTTAGGGCCAGATGTTAGCCTCCAAAAAATTGGATACGGATATTGTGTCCCCCTTTTCTCTTGACAGCCTGCCAGATTGGGCTATAATGTCATTTCGATATTTGACGAAATGAGAAAACAAGAGATAAAGACCATAAACAAAGTGCTCTCGGCCCTGGCTGAGCAGAACCGCCTGCGTATCATGGCTGCTCTGCGCCTGAGAAAAATGGCTGTCTGTGAAATCAGAGAGCTGCTGAAGCTTTCTTTTTCCACGGTTTCCAAGCACCTGTCGATTTTAAAAGAAGCCGGACTGATTGATTTTGAAAAAGAAGGTAAATGGGTGAATTATGAGATTAATCAGGATCTTCCCTCAGAAATCAAGAAGATCCTCGACCAGGTACTATCTTTTGTTTCTCAAGACGAGCAGATAAAAGAAGATTTAAAAGTGGCCAGATTTTTAGATAGAAATAAAATCTGTCCACTTACTGGTGTGACTTCAAAACTAAAAATATCAAGGAGGAATAAACTATGAAAAAAGCCGTACTTTTATGTGCCTGCAGCTTTGCCTGCCCCAGCATGAAGGAAATCAATTTTGCCGAGCTGGCTGAAAGAATCCGGCTGGAACTTCCGCACGATTTCATGCTAATTCATCCGCGTCTCTGTGAAGCTAACGGAGAAGAGCTGCTGTCTGACCTCATCAAAAAAGACGGCGTGGTCTATCTGACGGCCGCCTGTAAGCCGGAAAAACAGTACAAGCTTTTCCGCGACGGTTTCCAGAAAGCTGGTGTAGAAATGACTGACCAAAACTTCAAGCCGGTCTGGATTCAGTTCAAGAACACTGACCAGGCCTTTGAAGAGATTAAAAAAGCTCTGGAGGAATTAGAAAAATGAGCGGACGTTCCCATTATCTTGGCATCCCCAGAGAAAAAATTCCCTGGTACCCGACCATTAACCCAGATTTATGCACCAACTGTGGCGCGTGCATCAATTTTTGTGCTAACGAGGTGTTTGCTCCAGGCGAAGCTCATCCCGAAGTGGTCAACCCGATGAATTGCGTGGTCGGCTGCAGCGCCTGTGCCCGGGAATGCCCGGCCGAAGCCATTAGCTTTATGAGTCAGAAAGAACTGGTAGCCCTGCTGCAGAAATTGCGCCAGGAATTATCAGCAAATAAACAATAAATTGAAAAGGATAAAAACATGAAAGTGAGAATTGTTCTGGACGGAGAAATTCGCTCCTGCTGCTCCAGTTATCCTCCGGAACTGGTTAGAGAAATTGTCCAGTCCTGGCTGGGTGACCGGGCCGAACTTGAAGTCATTGATAAGAATCAGGGAAACTTCCAGCCTGACCATCTAGCTGAACTGGCGGAAAAATACTTCGGGTCTTCCATTTATCCTCTAGTCTACGTGGGAGATAAAATGGCCATGATTGGTGACATACCGGATGAGCAAACCTTAACTGAAATACTCGACGGAAAAGTGGAGTACGGAATTACCGAAGAAGATATCCTGGAAGAAGCCATGCGCCGCGGCCTGGTTAAATAACTAATCAAGTTTTAATATCTAAGCTTTCAATTTTTGCCCTGCTTTGGGCTCTCAGTAAGCTTCAAGCGGGGCAAATTTATTTTTTAGCTTAAGGGCCACATTGACCAGCGTTATCAGTACTGGCACTTCCAGCAGCGGGCCAATAACCGTGGCAAAAGCCTGGTTGGAACTGATGCCGAAAATACCCACAGCCACAGCAATAGCCAGCTCAAAATCGTTGCTGGCTGCCGTGAAGGCCACGGCTGTGGTCTGCTCATAATTAGCACCCATCTTTCTGACAACAAAGAAAGTCACAAACCACATCAAGAAGAAATAGAAAACCAGAGGCACGGCAATCAGCAGCACATCTTGAGGTCTCTTGATGATGTATTCACCCTTCATGGAAAACATCACCACAATGGTATAGAGCAGCGCAGCCATGGTTATGGGGCTGATTCTTGGCACAAAAACCTTTTCAAACCATTCCCGACCCCTGAGTTTAATCAGCCCGAAGTGCGAGATGAGACCAGCTATAAAGGGAATGCCCAGATAGATAAACACTGTTTTGGCGGATTCCCAGATAGAAATATGGGCATTGACTCCAGGAACCAGGTTAAACTTGTTCAAGGCCAAGGTGATAAAAACATAGATATAAACGGCATAAAACAGAACCTGGAAGATAGCATTAAAAGCTACCAGCCCGACAGCTAACTCCCGGTCGCCACCAGCCAGTTCATTCCAGACGATAACCATGGCGATGCAGCGGGCCAGCCCAACCAGGATGACTCCAATCATGTATTCCGGATGATGACGCAAGAAAAGTACGGCTAGGCCGAACATGACCAGTGGACCTACAATCCAGTTCAGAATCAACGAAGTGGCCAAAAGCTTTTTATTCCGAAAAACTTTGCCCATTTCCTCGTAGCGAACTTTGGCCAGAGGTGGGTACATCATCAGGATAAGGCCGACGGCAATGGGAATAGAAGTGGAACCAACCTGCAGACTGGAAATAAAATAGGTAAAGTTAGGGCTGAAATAACCAATAAAAATCCCGAGCCCCATGGCCAGGAAAATCCACAGGGTTAGATAGCGGTCGGTTCGGGAAAGCGATTTAGGTTGAGCTCCGGTCATAAGATTCCTCCAGGCTTAAAAATCATTTCTCCTGTTGACTTAGTTTAATCAGGAAGGCTTTGATTATTATTATCTATCATTATCGGCTCATCTGACTATCAAAGCCCATCTTAATATATGAACATATATTCATACATCAGCCCCGGTCATCTGTCAAGAGGACGAACCCGGCTTCACCCTTTATTTTCTCTGTTATTTCTGTCTGACCCGCAATTTATAATAACAACAGCTAAAAGCGACTGCGGCCTCAACTTCCAGCACTGGCCAGTTAATACCAGGCTGGCGGTTGGCAAAAGGATGAAATCAGGTTGCCCCTCCAGCCATCGATGTGATATAAAATTAATGGAAAGAGATTAAACTCATCCAGAACCGATGATGGTCGTGGTCGGCAAATACCAAAGAATCAGATTGTTCGATGGCGTTAATATACCGTTTTTTCTCAATGGCCACCGGCCAAAAAGCGGGTTATAAAGATCTTCAGCCAGCTAATAAAAGAAGAAAATAGAGGAGGCTGAAAATGTTTTATAAAAGCGTAGGCTTTGTCGGTGGAGGGCGAATCACCAGAGTCGTGCTCAACGCCTGGAAAAGGAAGAAGGCTCTGCCGCCTGAGGTCAGGGTGACCGAGATTAAAGCAGAAGTAGCAGATAAGCTTAAAACCATGTTCCCGGAAGTTCAGCTGGGGAGCAAGGTGGAAGGCTTAGTCGGGTCTGAAATAATCTTCCTGGCTGTCCATCCCCCGGTACTGCCTGAGGTTCTGGAAGAACTTAAAAAGATTCTCAAGCCGGAGATGGTTATCTGTTCGTTCGTTCCCAAATTAAGTCTGACCAAGTTAATGGAAGCGCTGGGCGGCTTCAACCGGATTATCAGGATGAACCCCCTGGCCACTTCCTTCGTTAATGCTGGATTTAACCCTGCCAGTTATGGGCCAGGAATTGGCCCGGAGGATAAAAGCAAATTCATCCAGCAAATGTCCATCCTGGGTCAGCTTCCTGAGGTGAAGGATGAGCTGATAGAAGTTTATGCTTCCATTTCCGCCATGGGACCCAGCTACCTTTGGTTCCTGTTCTACGAGCTGGTCAATCTGGGCGAAAGTTTGGGCCTCACAAGAGAGCAAGCGCTGGAAGCAGTCAGTAATATGCTGATAGGAGCGGCCCGAACCATGGTTGAATCAGGTTTGTCCCCAGAAGAAGTTATGGATTTGATTCCGGCTCGGCCCTTAGCTGAAGAAGAAGAAAAAATTAAGGAAATTTACCGTCAGAAGATACAGGGAATTTATAACAAGCTTAGAATTTAGTAGAAAGCCACCGACCCTTTAAGGGGCAAGCAAATTTTACAAAAAGCAAAATGGGGGCAGCTCCCAATATTTATCTTCCAAAGGCTTGGTTAAGGCTCGACTGTAAGCGAACAAACCGGCTTAGCTTTTTAACCAGACAGAAAGATTAAAAGAGCAACAGAAAACAAGCTCAAATTTCCCAAAGCTGGGCGTATTTCCGGCTTTTTTAATGTAGCAAATTAGGACGCAGATTCTAAAACAGATTCAGAATTTTTTTTGAAAAGCCTGTTCCTTCTGGATTCTTCCGTGCCTAATAAAACACCAAATTGTCTTTTCGCACTAAAAATTTCCAAGCTGTATCTAATTCTAACTTTTTCCTTGGGGAAAATTAGGAAGCGTGCAGGACGTCTCTGTTTTGGTTTTGGGAAAAATCAGGAAAGGCTTAGGACATCACCCGTTTTAAAATTGGGGTATGAGTATTGTGTCCCCCGTTTTCTCTTGACAGAAGTAAAATTACGTGCTAACAATTACAAAAATTATGAAAAAGAAAAAGGATAGGGAAATGAGTTGCTGCGAAGACGGTGACCCATACCCATCTAGGATAGATGGAAGAAGACAATTTTATCTGGATTTCTTGCCGGCTCGTGGGGTGAGCCGGGGCAGAGGTTGACCTCTCTACTCACCTCCAGCCGGCCTGAGGCGGAGGTGAGCAATGGTAAATACTTTACTAGCACCAGAACTTAGAGAACTTCTCGCCGAGAAAAATTACCAAGAACTCTGTGAATTTTGCCAATCCCTGCATCCCGCCCAGGTAGCCGAGTTTCTCTCCGCCCTGAGCCCTGGGGAAATCTGGGAAATTCTCAGCCACCTTTCTCCCCAGCTCAGAGGAGAAGTTTTCAGCCATCTGGATGAAAAGGTCCAGATAGAAATGATAAAAACCCTCGGCCGTGAGGCCATGGGAAAGCTTCTTTCTGATATGCCGCCTGATGACCGGGTTGACCTGGTAAAAAGACTGCCCAAGAAACTGCGTGAAGCCATAATCCCGGCCATGGCTCAGGCAGAACGGGAAGACCTCCGTCGCCTGATTGCTTACCAGGAAGGCACGGCTGGTTCAGTCATGACTTCAGAATACGCCGTGCTGACTCCAGAGCTGACTGTAGAAGAGGCCATCGCCAAACTCCGGCGCGAAGCTCCAGATAAAGAAACGATATATTACTCCTATGTGGTAGACGATAACCAAAAACTCATCGGATTTGTTTCATTAAAAGACCTGATCTTGGCTCCAGCGAAAGCCAAAGTCAAAGATATAATGCATGAAGACGTTATTTATGCCCGGACCTATGATGACCAGGAAGAGATTGCCCGCATGATCCAGAAATACGACCTGCTGGCTATTCCAGTGGTGGATGAACAGGAACGTCTGGTAGGTATCATTACCCATGATGACGCCATGGATATCTTGCAGCAAGAACAACAGGAAGATGTGGAAAAGTTGATGGCTATTGCCGGTTCTCACGAAGTTGGAGCCTACATGAAGCTTTCAACCTGGGAACATTTTAAAAGCCGCATCCCCTGGATACTGGGCCTGACTCTTCTGGGTTTTATCTCTGGTTATATTGTGCAGACTTACGAAAGTATTTTGATTCAAGTGGCTATTCTGGCTTCCTTTATGCCTATGCTGGCCGATACAGGGGGAAATGCCGGCAGTCAATCAGCCACTCTGGTTATCCGAGCCTTGGCCCTGAAAGAAATAACCACCAAAGATGCCCTGAAAATTTTGGTGAAAGAGTTTAAAGTAGCTTTCCTGATGGCCACAATCTTGGCCCTGGTAGCTTACCTTCGGGTGTTGCTATTTATCGGGCATTCTTCCAGTACAGCTTCAATTTCACCCATAAAAGTTGGAATAGCCGTGGCCGTGGCTCTAGCCATCCAGGTTATTAGTTCAACTCTAATCGGCGCTTTTCTACCCCTGATTGCTTCAAGTTTTAAACTGGACCCGGCGGTGGTGGCCAGCCCGATGTTAACCACCATTGTGGATATAACCGGTCTGTTAATTTTCTTCAGCGTGGCCAAGGCTATTCTGGGCATATAAAATAAGGCTTGTCTCCATGGTCGGGCTGCACCTACCAAATCACAGATAGTTTTGGATTTCAGGTTTTTATTTAAATTAATTCTAGGTAAAATAAAAGCAACCTTTAAAAAAAGGAAAATTTTGTGGAGCAAGGCCGGATACCAAATCTTCTGATTGACGGATACAATCTCATCCATGCCATTTCTTCCCTTGCCTACTTTGTGCCTTCAGACCTGCAGCGCGCCCGGGAACTACTTCTGCTTAAACTTTCAGCTTATGCCACCAGAAAACAGGTCAAAATTATCGTGGTTTTTGACGGAAAGGCTGGCGATTTCCCTGGACAAAACCCACAGCCTGGCCTAATTGTCGTCTTTACCCGGGGCGAAAAAGCTGACCAAAAAATAAAAGAACTGGCCAGGCAAATTTCTCAGAAGAAAGACTGGCTGGTTATTACTTCAGATTTTGACATCAGATACCAGGTTGAAACCTGGGGTCTCAAATCCCGTTCTTCCCAGGATTTTGCCTCTGAACTGGCAGCCTGCACCAGGCCGAAGAAAGCACTAAAAAAATCGGCTCCTGCCCAACCAGAAGAAAAGAAAATGACTCGTCAGGACCTGGACTGGGCTTATGAAGTTTTTCTCAAG